>JBEGTA010000088.1:0-2774 GCA_041179665.1 Pseudomonadota bacterium | reverse complement strand
TGGCCCGCGCCAAAGTCTTGGTACGAGTCGTTGATGATGTCCATCTGATGCCCACGCGCGGCCAAGCCTTGCACCGTGTCAGGGTTCATCGCGGCTTCGACGTTGATGTTCAGACCCATGTTGTAGCGCCAGCGAGGCGCGTCGCAAGCGGCTTGCGGGTTTTGCTGGTAGTCAAGCATGCGCACCAGCGTTTGCATGTGGCCTTGCGGCTGCATGTTGGCCCCCATCACGCCATAGCTCATAACAGGTTGCCCGTTGCGCGTCAGGAAAGCCGGAATGATGGTCTGAAACGGCCGCTTGCCCGGCGCCACCAAATTGGCCTGGTTGGGGGCATGGAGATGGGTGCTGAAACCATGCCCACGGTTTTGCAAACTGATGCCATAAGTGGGCTCTACCACGCCCGAACCAAAACCCATGAAGTTGCTTTGAATGAAGCTGATCATCATGCCGTTTTCATCAGCCGCAGTGAGGTAAATGGTGCCGCCCTTGACCGGGTTGCCTGCCTTGAAATCTTGTGCCTTCTTCAGGTCAATTAACTTGGCTCGGCTGGCCAAGTAGGCCGGGTCCAGCATTTGCTCGGGCGTGACTTGCATGTAGCGCGGATCGGCCACATAACGGTACACATCGGCAAAGGCGAGTTTCATGGCCTCAATTTGCAAATGCTGCGAATCCACACTATCCACCTTGTGGCTCGCTAAATCTAAGTGAGACAAAATGCCCAAGGCGATCAGGGCTGCAATGCCTTGCCCGTTGGGCGGGATTTCGTGCAGGGTGTAGCCCCGGTAATCTTGGGCGATGGGCTTGACCCATTCGGGTTGGTAATTGGCCAAGTCTTTGGCGGTGATGCTGCCTCCGTGCTCTTTGGCAAAGCGCTCAATGGCTTCGGCGATCTCGCCACCATAAAGGGCCTGCCCTTTGCTGGCCGCAATGGCTCTGAGGCCGCGGGCCGCATTTTTGAAGCGGAATAATTCGCCCACTTCAGGGGCACGGCCCCAAGGCAAAAAGCTCTCGGCAAAGCCCGGTTGCGAGCGCAATTCGGGCGTTGCCGCTGCCCATTTTTGTTGCACCACCACAGGCACCAAATAACCGCGCTCGGCCACATCGATGGCAGGCTCTAGCAAATCGGCAAAAGGCAATTTGCCAAACCGCTCACTCAGGGCCACCCAACCGGCTACGGCACCGGGCACCGTCACCGAGTCCATACCGCGCTTTGGCGGATTCAGCGCATCAGCGCCGTATTTGCGGTGAAAGTAATCGGGCGTCCAAGTGGCGGGTGCAGGCCCTGATGCGTTCAGGCCTTGCAGGGTTTGGCCGTCCCACACGATGGCAAAGGCATCTGAGCCCAAACCGCAGCTCACCGGTTCGGTGAGGGTAATGACCGCCGCTGCGGCAATCGCGGCATCCACCGCATTGCCGCCCTTGAGCATCATGCGCAAACCGGCCTGAGCAGCCAGCGGGTGCGAAGTGGACACGATGTTGCGCGCAAACAGCGGCAAGCGGGTGCTGGTGTAGGGGTAGTGATGATCAAATTTCATGTGGCGTTATTTTCTCAGAGCCCTCGGAAAACTGCTGCACCCACGCGACATGACCACGCGACATGACCACGCGACAAGACTACGCGACAAGACTATGCGACAAGGCTACGTGCATGGGCCCACACACCCGAGCCCAAAATGACAACGGCCTCCGAAGAGGCCGTTGCTGCAAGTCAAGCTGTGAAGATCAATCTTCGACGAAAGCTTCTTCCCGCTTGGACTTGATGGAGGGCAGCGCCACCACAATCAGCAGCAGCAGAGCCACCGCCAACAAACTGGCGGACAAAGGACGGGTCACAAACACACTCCAGTCGCCACGCGACAAGAGCATGGCGCGGCGCAGGTTTTCTTCCATCATCGGGCCCAAAATGAAGCCCAACAGCAAAGGTGCTGGCTCCATGCCGAGCTTGATGAAGATGTAACCGATCACACCAAACATCGCCACCATCCAGATGTCCCAAGTGTTGTTGTTGGTCGAGTACACCCCAATGGCGCAGAACAACACAATGGCCGGGAACAACCAGCGGTAAGGCACCGACAGCAACTTGATCCAGATGCCAATCAAGGGCAGGTTCAAGATGATCAGCATGGCGTTGCCAATCCACATCGAGGCAATCAGACCCCAGAACAACTCGGGGTTGCTGGTCATGACCTGTGGGCCAGGTTGGATGTTGTGGATCGTCATCGCGCCCACCATCAAGGCCATCACCGCGTTGGGTGGAATGCCCAGCGTCAGCAAAGGAATGAAAGAGGTTTGCGAGGCCGAGTTGTTGGCCGACTCAGGCGCCGCCACGCCGCGGATGTTGCCTTGGCCGAAGGGCACTTCACCGGGACGGATTTTGGTTTTCTTCTCAATTGTGTAGGCCGCAAAAGCTGCCAGCAAAGCACCGCCGCCAGGCAAGATGCCCAAGGCAGAGCCCAGCGCCGTGCCGCGCAACACAGCAGGCACCATGTTTTTGAAGTCTTCGGCATTGGGCATCAGACCGGTCACTTTGGCCGTGAACACTTCGCGGTCTTCTTCGGGCTTGGACAAGTTGGAGATGATCTCGCCGTAACCGAACACACCCATAGCAATCACAATGAAGCCCACGCCATCGGTCAATTCAGGAATATCGAAGCTGAAACGCGCCACACCCGAGTTCACGTCGGTGCCGATCAAGCCCATCAACAGGCCCAACACAATCATGCCAACCGCTTTGATGAGGGAGCCGGAAGCCAAGACCACCGCACCGATCAAGC
>JBEGTA010000087.1:0-3682 GCA_041179665.1 Pseudomonadota bacterium | reverse complement strand
CAAAGGCGGCCGCCACTTCGCGGCGCACATCAAACACCTGCACCTCGTGCCCGGCGCGGCGCAATGACTGCGCCATGCCCGAGCCCATCGCGCCCAAGCCAATCAAACCCACTGTGCTCATCTTTTTTTTCTCCATCAAAATTGCCTGCGCGGCTTTAGTGGCCGCTGGTCGGCGCTGGTCGGCGCATTGGGCAAGGCTCAATCCAAGGTGATCTTGGCGTAGGCTGCCACGCGCTTCCATTGGGCGGTGTCGGCTTGCATGAAGCTGGTCATGCCTTGGGCATTGACCCAAGTCGGCTCGGCGCCGGCTTTTTGCATGGCCGCTTTGACTTCGGCTTGGTTGGCCACGCGTTCCAAAGCTTGTTCCAGTTTTTGTTGCACCGGTGCGGGCAAGCCGGCTGGTGCCGCCAAGCCAAACCACGCAAACACCTGATAACCCTTGATCCCCGCTTCTTCCATGGTGGGCACTTGGGGCAGCACGCTGCTGCGTTGGGGCGTGGTGACCGCGAGCGCCTTGAGTTTCCCGCTGTTGATCAAGCCCAGTGCCGAGGGCAGGTTGTCGAACATCATGTTGACTTCATCGGCCATGACGGCGGTCAGTGCAGCGGCCGCACCACGGTAAGGAATGTG
This sequence comes from Pseudomonadota bacterium, assembly GCA_041179665.1. GTDB lineage: Bacteria > Pseudomonadota > Gammaproteobacteria > Burkholderiales > Burkholderiaceae_C > Limnohabitans_A. Next base: position 3,052 of record JBEGTA010000087.1, on the reverse strand, counting down.
GGTTACAAACAAACCCGATTGGCTTTTGTAGAGCTCGGCGCTCAGGTGCAGCGAGGTGCCTTGACCGTTGGAGGCGTAATTCAGTTGACCCGGTTTGGCCTTGATGCGCGCGGTCAATTCGGCCACCGACTGAATGCCCGAGCTGGGGTTGACCACCAGCACATTGGGCACGCGGCCGAGCAGGCCTACCGGCGCAATTTGCTCAGGCTTGTAAGGCAACTTGGCATACAGCGCAGGGCTGATCGTGAGCGGGGGCGATGCCATCAACAAGGTGTAGCCATCGGCAGTGGTGCGGGCCACCTCGGCAGCGCCCAAGTTGCCGCCGGCACCGGGTTTGTTGTCGATCACGATGGCTTGGCCCAGCTCTTGCGCTAACTTGGGGGCCACCAAGCGGGCCATGTTGTCGATCAGGCCGCCCGGCGGAAACGGCACCACCAGTTTGATCGGGCGCGCTGGCCATGTTTGGGCCCATGCAGAGGTCGTCAAGATTGGCGTGGCGGCCACCACGAGGGAGGCCAAGGTGATCCAGTGTCTGCGTTGCATGGGGGCTCCTGAGTTTGATTGATCAGGTCATCATACAAATTTTGAATGTCCCTGGCATCAGGGAGAACACGGGGCAAAACCGGGTTTCAGTGAAAAGCGTACCCGTCCATGGCGATCACATGGTCGCTGATGCCCCTGAAAAACGGGCTGGCCTGTGCGCCCTCTCCGGCCGCTCCCAAGGCGGTGAACAGGGGCAGCAGGTGTTCATCGGTGGGGTGCGCGCTTTGACCAGCAGCTTGTTGGCGGTAGGCCAGCAATCCGTTCACATCGCCCTGCGTGATGTGCTGGTGAATCCAGTCGGCAAACGCTTGCACATAAGCGGGCGTGCCGCCGCCTTGCATGCTGACCCGCATGAAATCGCGCAAGTTGTGCGTGATGTTGCCCGAGCCGATGACCGCAATGTTTTGCTGGGCCAGTGCCGCCAGGGCTTGGCCAACTCGGTAGGCGTGGGCGGGCCCCAAGTGGCTCTGCACCGAGAGGGGCACCACGGGAATGTTCGCTTCGGGAAACATCTGCCGCAGCGGAATCCAAGCGCCGTGGTCAAGTCCGCGCTCGGCATCTTGCGCCACGGGCAAGCCAGCTTGCTGCAGCGCTTTGACCACCAGAGCCGCCACTTCGGGGCTGCCCATGGCGGGGTATTGCATGTCATACAGGCGGGGGTCAAAGCCACCAAAGTCGTGAATGGTGGAGGGCCGTGTGGCAAAGCCCACCGTGGGCACCGCGGTTTCCCAGTGCGGGCTGACCACCACAATGGCACGCGGTGTTCCCAACTGCGGCGCGAGTTGGCTCATGGCAGCACCGGCCGCACCCGGCTGCAACGCAAACATGGGGGAGCCGTGGGGCACAAAAAGAACAGGGCGTAAATCAGACATGAGGGCGTGGACCTGGAGAGCGGGTGAGTTTGAGTATGAACCCCTCTGAAAGGGTGGACACTGTCGCGGGCTTGACCGATGCGTGCACAATTCCCGAGACAATTTGTCGATCGCACTTTCGGCGTTCGATGTGCAGTTTGATTTTAGGACCTCTCATGACCTACCCCCACACCCGGCTCTTCATCAATGGCGAATGGTGCGATGCCCAAAGCGGCCGCACACTGCCCGTGTTCAACCCCGCCACGGGCACCGAAATTGGCCGCTTGGCGCATGCCGGAGTGCCCGACTTGGAGCGTGCAGCCCAAGCGGCGCACCAAGGGTTTGAGGTGTGGCGTGACACGCCAGCCAACGAACGCAGCGCGATCATGCGCAAAGCGGCTGCACTGATGCGCGAGCGCGCCCCGCAAATTGCTGAGCTGTTGACCCAAGAACAAGGCAAGCCGTTGGCCGAGGCCAAGGTGGAAGCGATGTCAGCCGCCGACATCATCGAGTGGTTTGCCGAAGAAGGCCGGCGTGTCTATGGCCGCATCGTGCCGCCGCGCAACATTCAAGTGCAGCAGCAAGTGCTCAAGCTGCCTGTTGGGCCTGTGGCAGCGTTCACGCCTTGGAATTTCCCGATCAACCAAGCCGTGCGAAAAATGTCTGCGGCCTTGGCCACGGGTTGCTCGATCATTGTCAAAGCTCCCGAAGAAACCCCCGCTGCGCCAGCCGAGTTGATTCGTGCCTTTCACGATGCGGGTGTGCCTGCCGGAGTCATTGGTTTGGTCTACGGCACGCCGTCAGAAATTTCCAACTACCTGATCGCGCATCCGTTGATTCGCAAAATCACCTTCACCGGCTCCACCCCGGTGGGTAAGCAACTCGCGGCTTTGGCGGGCCAGCACATGAAGCGCGTGACCATGGAGTTGGGCGGCCATGCGCCGGTGATCTTGGCCGAAGATGCCGACATTGGGTTGGCCTTGAAAACCGCCGGTGCGGCCAAGTTCCGCAACGCGGGGCAGGTCTGCATTTCACCCACGCGCTTTTTGGTGCACCACACCCTGGCCGAAGAATTTGCGCAACGTTTTGCCGACCAAGCACAGGCACTGAAGGTGGGCGATGGCTTTGGCGCCGGCGTGCAAATGGGGCCGCTGGCCAACGAGCGACGCTTGCAAGCCATGCAGGCCATCGTGCAAGACGCGCGCGCCAAAGGCGCTAAGGTGTTGACCGGCGGTGAGCGCATCGGCACGCAAGGCAACTTTTTTGCCCCCACGGTGCTGTCGCACGTGCCCCTCGAAGCCGATGTGGTGACGCATGAGCCCTTTGGCCCGATCGCGGCGATTCGCAGTTTTGAAAAAATCGAAGACGCGATTGCCGAAGCCAACCGCTTGCCATTTGGCTTGGCCGGTTATGCCTTCACCAACACCATGAAGACCTTGCACCTGTTGAGCCAGAAGCTGGATGTCGGCATGCTGTGGGTCAACCAACCCGCCGCGCCTTGGCCTGAATTGCCATTTGGCGGCATGAAGGATTCGGGCTATGGCTCAGAAGGTGGCCCTGAGGCATTGGAGGCTTACTTGAACAGCAAAACCGTCTCGGTCTTCAACGCCTGAAGTGGAGCGGACGGGGCTCGCCTTTAGGCCCGCTGCTTTTCTGCG
>JBEGTA010000086.1:0-2887 GCA_041179665.1 Pseudomonadota bacterium | reverse complement strand
GTCAAAGGTGTGCTGCAAGCATCGGCTTGACTGGGTCAGAAGGCGCGCCAAACCATGTGGACCGATACCCACTGCCACTTGGATGCAGCAGAGTTTGATGCCGACCGCGATGAAGTGCGGGGCCGTGCACGGCAGCTTGGCGTTCACCGCTGCGTGATTCCGGCCGTGCAGGCGGCGCACTGGGATGCCGTGGCGCAGTTGGCCGAGCGGCATGACGACGCCTACGCCTTGGGCATTCACCCCTTGTATGTGCCGCAGGCCCAAGAGCAAGACCTTGAGGCACTCGAGCGTGCTTTGACGGCCCGCCGAGACGACCCGCGGTTGGTGGCGGTGGGCGAAATCGGGCTTGATTTTTTTGTGCCTGCCTTGTGCACACCCGAGATGCGTGAGCGGCAATGGTTTTTTTATACGGCGCAATTGAAGTTGGCCGCAAAGCACCGATTGCCCGTGATATTGCATGTGCGCCGTTCTGCCGATCTGTTGCTCAAAGGCTTGCGCCAATGCGCCGTGTCTTCGGGCATTGCCCATGCCTTCAATGGCAGCGCCCAACAAGCGCAATCATTTATCGATTTGGGTTTCGCGCTGGGCTTTGGTGGCACCCTGACCTATGAGCGGTCGTTGCAGTTGCGCCGTTTGGCGCAAGAGTTGCCGCTCAGCGCCTTGGTGCTTGAAACCGATGCGCCCGATATTCCGCCGCAATGGCTTTACCAAACCGCTGAGCAGCGAGCCGCAGGCGCACTGCAAGGCCGCAACAGCCCGGCAGAGTTGCCACGCATTGCGCAAGCAATGGCCGAGTTGCGGGGCCTCGATTTAACGGCCTTGGCCCACGCCACCACACTGAACGCACAACGCGTGTTGCCCAAGTTGGCATCTCTGTACCATCACGCCCCATGAGTCGAAAAAAAAGCGCTGCTGCCCTCCCAGAATTACCCGAAGTCAACTTCTCAGAAGATGGCGATATCCGTTACCTGCACTTGGGCACCGAGTGGATTCAGGGCTCGATGTTTCTCGACCGGCCCTACGACATTGAGCTCGAATATGTGCAGCGCATGTTCGGCTGGCTGCTGTTTTTTCCTCAGGCCGATGTCAAAGGGGCGCATGCCATGCAATTGGGCTTGGGCGCCGGCACCATCACCAAGTTTTGTTACAAAAAACTCAAGATGACCTGCACCGCGGTGGAGCTCAACCCCGGCGTTTTGCATGCCTGCCGGGGCTGGTTTCGTTTGCCACCTGATGACGCGCGTTTGCGTGTGGTGTTGGCCGATGCCTCGGTTGAAATTCAAAAAGACGAATGGCGCGGCACCGTCGATGCCTTGCAGGTGGATTTGTACGACGAAGAGGCCGCTGCCCCGGTGTTGGACACGCCCGACTTTTACCGCCACTGCCGTGAGCTGTTGACCCAACAAGGCTGCATGACGGTGAACTTGTTTGGCCGTTCGTCCAGCTATGGCGAAAGCGTTGAAAAAATTTGCGCCGCCTTTGGTGAGGATGCTGTCTGGATCTTCAAGCCCACCCGCGAGGGCAACGCCATTGTCTTGGCGCAGCGCACCGCCAGCCGACCTTCGCGAGACGCTTTGATGTCCGCTGCGCTTGCCATCGAAGAGCAATGGGGCCTTCCTGCCCCCAAATGGCTCAAGGTCTTCAAGCCCTTGGCCAAGTAGGTCTCAGGCTCTGTCCTCCCATACTCCGTCGTCATTAGGGTTAACCATAGGGTTTAACCCCCCTTAACGTAGGTGTAAGCCACATCGCCTGGAAGGAAATGTTCCCGCAGAATCGGCACAACTCAAATCAGAGGAGATATCGCGTGAACATCAAGAGTCAAAAAGACTTTTTTTCCGGTCTGTTCTACACCGTAGCCGGTGCGGCCTTCGCCATTGGCGCAACCAACTATTCCGTTGGCACAGGTGCCCGCATGGGGCCGGGTTACTTCCCTTTGTTGCTGGGCATTTTGTTGGCCGTGATTGGCGCTTTCATCATGTTCAAAGCCTTGACGGTTGAAACGCAAGACGGCGACAAGATCGGGTCTTGGGCTTGGAAGCCCTTGATCTTCATCATCGCGGGCAACCTGTTGTTTGGCATTTTGTTGGCTGGCTTGCCCAGTTTGGGCGTTCCGGCCATGGGCCTGATCGTGGCCATCTATGGCACCACTTTGGTGGTCAGCTTGGCGGGGGACACTTTCAAGCTCAAAGAAGTTTTGGTGCTGGCGACGATTTTGTCGATCGGCAGTTACGGCGCTTTTGTGATGTTGCTCAAGCTGCAGTTCCCAGTCTGGCCTACCTTCATTACCGGTTGAGGAGAAATAATTCATGGAACTGTTTGACAACCTCGCGCTCGGTTTTGGGGTGGCGTTCACCTTTCAAAACCTCATTTATGCGTTCATCGGCTGTTTGCTGGGTACCCTGATCGGTGTCTTGCCTGGCGTGGGCCCTGTGGCCACCATCGCCATGTTGCTGCCTGCGACATATGCCTTGCCTCCTGTGGCGGCGCTCATCATGTTGGCGGGTATTTATTACGGCGCTCAATATGGTGGCTCTACCACGGCCATTTTGGTCAACTTGCCGGGCGAAGCTTCGTCGGTGGTGACCATGATCGACGGCTACCAAATGGCCCGCAAAGGCCGTGCTGGCCCGGCTTTGGCCGCAGCAGGTTTGGGTTCTTTCTTTGCTGGTTGCGTGGGCACCTTGATCTTGGCCGCCTTCGCCGGCCCCTTGACCGAAGTGGCCTTCAAATTCGGCCCTGCCGAATACTTCTCACTCATGGTTTTGGGCTTGATCGGTGCGGTGGTCTTGGCTTCCGGCTCCCTCATCAAAGCGGTTGGCATGATTGTGTTGGGCCTGTTGATGGGCTTGATCGGCACCGACGTGAACTCGGGTGTGGCGCGTTTCAG
>JBEGTA010000085.1:0-10281 GCA_041179665.1 Pseudomonadota bacterium | reverse complement strand
GCTTGCGGGGCTGGCGGAAGTGGAGGGGTTGGCGTCTGTGGTGTCTGAGGCGGTGGTGGCGGTGTCTGTTGTGGCGGTGGTGGCCACCGAGGGCATGACACTGGCAAACGACGGGCCTGGGGCCCAGCGGCCTGATTGGGCCAGGCCATAGCCCACGGCCCCAGCGCCCACAATGATCACGGGAAAAGGCACGCCCCACAACATGCCCAGCAAAGACAAAGTGGCCAGCACCCACAGCCAGCGCGCATGCAGCGTGCGCTTGGCCATGCGGTGCGCCGCGTGCAAGACCAGCGCGGTGACCGCGGGCTTCAGGCCCCACAGCAGCGCTTGTGTCCACGGGTGTTGGCCCCACTGGGTGTAGGCCCAGCCCAAGACCAAAAACAGCAACAAAGAGGGCAGCACAAACAAGGCCCCGGCCGCCATGCCGCCACGCGTGCCGTGCATCAACCAGCCCATGTAGGTGGCCAGTTGCTGTGCCTCGGGGCCGGGCAATAGCATGCAGTAGTGCAAGGCGTGCAGGTAACGCGACTCAGAAATCCAGCGGCGTCGCACCACCAACTCTTGGTGCATCAAGGCAATTTGTCCGGCAGGCCCGCCAAAGCTGATGCAACCCAGCTTGAACCAAAACGCGAGGGCTTCTCGAAAGCTCACCGGACTCATGACGGTGGCCTCGGTTTTCGAAGGGGTCGTGGTGGTCGTGGTGGTTGGGGTGGCCATGCGGTCTGGTTTTGGGGTGCTTGTGGGGTCGCTTGTAGGGTCACCTATGGGGACGGGTGTGGCGTTTTTCCGTTCGGTCATGGCGCACCCCATTGGTCTCGAAAGGCGTGCGCAAAAGCGGGCGTGCCACTCAAGCTCAAACTCAATTCCAGTCGGTGATGGGGCGGACTTTCAAAGGGGTCGAATTGGCCGGTGCTGGGGTTAAAACGCAGGTGGGCGGGCACTGGCAGTGCGTGGGTTATGTGGCCTGAGGCCTTCGCAGTTGCAGTGCCGGAGCCGGAGCTCAGGGCCGAGCCGGAGCTCAGGGCCGAGTCTGAGCCTGAGCGGTGCCAACGCGCTTGCAAATCCCAGTCCCAGCTGGCACCGTCTTCCAGTGCGCCGGGCCCACGGGGGTCAATGCCAAAAGCCCAGACCAAGACCTGGGACACCTCTTGCAAAAGCGCGGCATTGTGCCGGGCCTCGGGCTGTGCCAAGGCGTCCCAGCAGACCACGCCGTCGGCGTCTTCGGTGCAGTCAAAGTCCAGCAGTTGCAAATTCATGGAGGCTACGTCTTGAGCGATTGTCGCCTCCCGGCGGTGTCGCTTGAAGGGGGTGGTGAATACAGGAAAGGCTTAAATTGCTTATTTTTTGAGCAATTCATCGCCACTAGGGGATTTTCTGTATACAAGGCGGCGCCCTGCGGTGGTTAAATGCCATTTTTATTGAATTCCCATGTTGGCCACTTCTGTTCGCATACCCGAGCCTGACACAGGCGACGAAGGCAGCTCGCAAGCCGTGAAAGCGCAACAACGCTTGCGCGAATGGATCTTGGCGGGCGACTTGCCTGTGGGCACCCGCATTGCCGAATTGGGTTTGGTCGACCGACTGGGCATGTCGCGCACCCCCATCCGCGCCGCCCTGATGCGTTTGGAGCAAGAAGGTTTGTTGGCCTCTTTGCCCGGCGGCGGTTATGCAGTACGTACTTTTTCAGAGCGCGATGTGGCCGATGCGATCGAGCTGCGTGGCACCTTAGAAGGGCTGGCCGCGCGCTTGGCCGCCGAGCGCGGCGTGCGTCCGGCACTGATGAAACAAGCCTCGGATTGCTTGGACGAAATTGACCAACTGTTGCGCCAAGGCGCGTTGGACGACGAGGGGTTTTCGGTCTATGTGCGGCTGAATGGCCAGTTTCACAAACTGTTGTCGGTGATGGCCGAGAGCCCTGTTTTAGAGCGAGAAATTGAGCGCGCATCCAGTTTGCCATTTGCCTCGGCTTCAGGTTTTGTGGGGGTGCAGGCCCACACCGCCGATGCGCGCGATATGTTTTTGGTGGCGCAGCACCAGCACCGCCAAGTGCTGCAAGCCATTGAACAACGCGAAGCCGGCAGAGCAGAATTTTTGATGCGAGAACACTCTCGTTTGGCGCGACACAACCTGGGTTTGGCCTTGCTGAACCCGCAGCAATCGGCCCCGCCCGGTGTGCAACTCATTAGAAACAAAGTGTGAAGCATGTTCATTAAAAACACCTGGTATGTGGCCTGTTCGGTGGCCGAGTTGGAGGCCCTGAGCGACAAGCCTTTGGGCCGCACCATTTGCAACGAAAAAATGGTGTTCTTCAAAGGCCCGGAAGGCCAAGTGGCGGCGGTCGAAGACTTTTGTCCGCACCGCGGCGCGCCCTTGTCTTTGGGCAAGGTCTGCCAAGGCAAATTGGTGTGTGGCTACCACGGCCTGGAGATGGGCTGCGAAGGCAAAACCGTACACATGCCCGGCCAGCGCGTGCGCGGGTTTCCGGCCATCAAGAGCTTTGCCGTGACCACACGCTATGGTTTTGTGTGGGTCTGGCCCGGTGACCAAAACCAAGCCGATGTGGCAAAGATGCCGGTGTTCGAATTTTTTGACAACCCCGCTTGGGCTTATGGCGGCGGGCTGTACCACGTGCAAGCCGATTACCGACTGATGATCGACAACCTGATGGACCTGACGCACGAAACCTATGTGCATGCCAACAGCATTGGTCAGCCTGAGATTGACGAGACACCTTGCACCACTTCGGTCGAGGGTGACCAAGTCATCTTGCAGCGACACATGACGGGCATTCAGGCCCCGCCGTTTTGGCAAATGGCCATGAGTGCCAATGGGCTCGACCCACAAGCCAAAGTGGACCGTTGGCAGATTTGCCGCTTCACGCCACCCAGCCACATCATGATTGACGTGGGGGTGGCGCTGGCCGGGAAGGGCGGTTTTGACGCGGCGCCAGAACACAAAGCCTACAGCGTGGTGGTCGATTTCATCACCCCGGAAACCGAGACCTCGCACTGGTACCACTGGGGCATGGCCCGGCAATTCAAGCCGCACGACGCCGAGCTGACCGACAAAATCCGCCAAGGCCAAGGCGGCATCTTCAACGAAGACATGGAGATGCTGCAGTTGCAACAAAAAAACATCAGCGCGTGGCCCGACCGCAAGCTGTTGATGCTCAACATCGACTCAGGTGGCGTGCAATCGAGGCGCATCATCGACCGTTTGTTGGCCGAAGAAAACAACATGGCAACCCCCGCATGACCGCCTCCGACCTGACCTCGCAACCCCTGGCTGCCGATGGCACTTTTGAAGTGCAGCTGCACAAGAGCGGAAAAATCTTGTCCGTCAACAAAGAGCAGTCCATCTTGAAAGTGCTGCAAGACGCCGGTCACGATGTGCCGTTTTCTTGCTCTGAAGGCATTTGCGGCACCTGCCTGACCCGCGTGGTGGCCGGGACGCCCGACCATTGGGACATGTTCCTCACGCCCGAAGAGCAAGCCAACAACGACCAAATGTTGATTTGTTGCTCGCGCAGCCAGACGGCGCGTTTGGTGTTGGACCTTTGAGATGAACACCTCCACCACCACAACCACAACCCACAACTCGGCCACTTTGGTGTTGGTGCCCGGCCTCATGTGTGACCACACGGTGTGGGCTGAGGTGCTGGCGCACATGGGCCCTGCCGCCCAGCACGCGCGGGTGGCCGACCATGGCGAGTGCGACGATTTGGTGGGCATGGCGCAGCAAATTTTGGACACAACCACCGGCCCATTGGCCGTGGTGGGCCACTCGATGGGCGGCCGTGTGGCCTTAGAGTTGGTGCGCTTGGCGCCACACAGGGTGCGCCATTTGGCACTCATGGACACCGGCCATTTGGCCCGCCCCACGGGCCCTGAGGGCGAGCAAGAAGCGGCCAAACGCCAAGCCTTGCTGGACTTGGCCAACACACAAGGGGTGGCGGCCATGGCCCGCACTTGGGCGCAAGGCATGGTGCACCCCGAGCGCTTGCGCGACAGCGCGTTGATGGAGGCCATCGTGGCCATGTTTGCGCGCAAAACGCCGCACCATTTTGCGTGCCAAATTCGGGCATTGTTGTCGCGACCTAATGCCACACACACGCTGCAAAATATCGCAGGCCCGGTGCATTTGATCTGTGGTGCACAAGACACCTGGTCGCCGGTGTCTCAGCACCAGGCCATGGCCCGTGAGTTGTCGCAACCCGTCTTGCAAGTCATTGCCGATGCGGGCCACATGGCCCCCATGGAAAAGCCCGAAGCCGTGGCGCAGGTGCTGCTGGCCTGGCTCGCATCCGAACCTCTATCCCCCGCCGCCGCTTGAGGCGGTGGCTCACGTTTCAATTTTTTTCTCGCTAACCTCACCACCACAACCAGGAGACATTGATGAACTTTAAAAAACGTTTGACCACCGGCGCCGCCCTGATGGCCATGGCCTTGGCCAGCTCAGTGACCGCGCAAGCGCAAGAGGTCACCCTCAAGGTGCACCACATGTGGCCGACCGTGGCCATGGGACACCAGCGATTGGTGGTGCCATGGTGCGACACCATCGCCAAAGAATCCAACAACCGCATGCGTTGCCAAATCTTGCCGGCCATGACCGGTGGTGGCACCCCAGCCCAATTGGTGGACCGCGTGAAAGATGGCGTGGACGATGTGGTGTTGACGCTGCCCGGTTACACGCCAGGCCGTTTCCCCATCATGGAAGCGTTTGAGTTGCCCTTCATGACCAACACCGCAGAAGTGGCCTCTGCCGCCGCTTGGGATTACATGGTCAAGTACGGCGCCAAAGAGTTCACCGGCTCCAAGGTTTTGGCCACTTGGGTGCACGACGAAGGCTTTGTCAGCACTTCCAACAAATCCATCAAGACCATGGACGATTTCCGCGGCTTGAAAATCCGCGCCGCGAGCCGCCAGTCCACCAAGCTGTTGGCCAAATTGGGCGCCACGCCTGTGGGCATGCCCATTCCGCCCGTGGCCGATGCGATGACCAAAGGCACCATCGATGGCTTCTTGACCGCATGGGAAATCATCCCGTCCTTCAAGTTGCACGAGGTCAGCAAGTTCCACACCGAAATCGAGGCCAGCCGTCCTTCCATGTTCACAGCGGGTTTCGTGATGGCCATGAACCAAGCCAAATACGACAGCTTGCCTGCTGATTTGAAGAGCATCATCGACAAGCACAGCGGTGCCGCCATGTCCCGCACCATTGGCCGCTATTGGGATGAAGCCACCGCTGTGGGCCGCAAAGCGGCACAAGACCGTGGTAACACTTTCAACAAAATCAGCGCCGCTGAAACCGACCGTTGGATTCAGGTCTCTGCCCCTTTGTATGACGAGTGGGTGGCCGAGATGGACAAGCGCGGTTTGCCCGGCAAGCAAATGCTGCAAGACGCCAAAGACCTGATCAAAAAATACAACAAGTAAGCCCTTGACTGCCCCTCTTCGCGAGGGGCAGCGCAGTTTTCTAGCGGACCCCTCCCATGCATTCTTCTTGGCTATTGGCCCCTGTGTGTCGGGCATTTGGCGCAGTTGGCGCCTTTGTGGCGTTGGCCACAGGGTTTTTAACTTGTGCCAGTGTGCTGATGCGTGCGGTGTGGTCCGCCCCCATTCCCGGTGATGTGGAGATGACCCAGATGGGCATCGCGTTTGCGATCTCGATGTGTTTGCCTTATTGCCAGTTGCAAAAGGCCAACATCATTGTGGATTTCTTCACCCAATCGACGTCCGACGGCACCCGAAAAATCCTCGATGCCATCGGCAGTTTGATGTTGGTGTTGTTGTACGGCTTGTTGGCCTGGCGTTCGAGTGTGGGTGCGTTCTCAGTGCGTGAAGCGGGAGAAACCACCATGATCATTGGCTTGCCCATGTGGTGGGCTTATGCCTGCTTGGCGCCCGGTTTGGCGTTGGCCGGCTGGGTGGCTTTGGTGCAAATATTTCAAGGCCAAGGCCCGTCCAACGAAGAGGTGTCAGCATGATGCAGTGGGCCCCTCAGATTGGTTTGGCCATGTTCGTGGCCATGGTCTTGCTCATGGCCTTGCGGGTGCCGATTGCGGCGTCCATGTTCATTCCGGGTTTGGCGGGTTATTGGCTGATGACCGACACCGCCACCTCGCTCAATTTTCTGAAGGGCAGCGCGGTGGCGCGCCTCACGGTCTATGAGCTGAGTGTCATTCCCTTGTTTTTGCTGATGGGGCAATTTGCCACGCAAGGTGGCTTGAGCCGCGATTTGTTCAAGGCGGCTGCCGCCGTCGTGGGCCATGTGCGCGGCGGTTTGGCCATGGCCTCGGTCTTGTCTGCGGGCGCTTTTGGTGCGGTCTGCGGCTCATCGGTGGCCACATCGGCCACCATCACCCAAGTGGCGTATCCCGAAATGAAGCGACACGGTTACCAAGGCCGTTTGTCCACCGCCTCGTTGGCAGCGGGTGGCACCTTGGGCATCTTGATTCCGCCCTCAGTGCCGTTGGTGGTGTACGCCATTTTGACCGAGCAAAACATTGCCAAGCTGTTTGCCGCGGCCATTGTGCCCGGCGTGATCGCCATGTTGGGCTACATCGTGGTGATTGGTTTGTATGCGCGTTCGCGACCCGACATGGCCCCTTTGACACCCACTTTGCCGTGGTCTGAGAAGGCGTCCGCCTTGTTCAAAATTTGGCCCATCATGGGCATTTTTCTGGCCGTTTTTGGCGGCATTTATGGCGGTGTTTTTTCGCCCACTGAAGGGGCGGGCGTCGGCGCCGTATTGACCTTGTTGCTGGGCCTGTTCAAAAAAGAACTCAAGTTGTCGGGCATGCAAGCCGCCTTGCTCAGCACGGCTGAAACCACGGCCATGGTGTTCATGATTTTCTTGGGTGCCGACATGATGAACGCCACGCTGGCCCTGACCGAAATGCCCAAGATGGTCGCCAGCTGGGTCTCGGGCTTGCCGGTGCCGCCATTGGGCATCGTCACCGCGGTGCTGTTGCTGTACATCGTGTTGGGCTGCGTGATGGACGAATTGTCCATGTTGCTGCTGACCATTCCCGTCATCTTCCCGGCCGTCATGTCGCTCGATTTGTGGGGCCTGACCTACGAATACAAAGCCTTGTGGTTTGGCATTTTGGTGTTGATGACCGTGAGCTTTGGCTTGATCGCGCCGCCCGTGGGCTTGAATGTGTATGTGGTCAACAACCTGGCCCGCGATGTGCCGATGAGCGAGACCTACAAGGGCTTGGCACCATTTTTGGTGTGGGACATTATTCGCATGGGGGTGCTGTTGGTGGCACCCACATTGAGCTTGTGGATGGTGGCGCAACTGTTCACCCGCTGATGCGTCTGGGCTGAGACAAGCATGGACGCGGTTGTTGACATTCTGGGCATCACCGGCCCGATTTATTTGGCCATTGCCTTGGGCTATGTGGCCACGCGCCGGGGTGTTTTCGCCAAGGCGGACATGCAGGTGTTTGGCAAATTCACACTCAATGTGGCGTTGCCGGCCTTGTTGTTCAACGCCCTGTCGCAGCGCCGCATCGGCGAAATCTTGAATGGTCAATACCTGTTGGCCTATGCGGTGGGGGGCATGCTGATGCTGCTGCTCGGGCTGTTTTGGGCGCGCAAGGTCAAAGGCCAAAGCCTGAGCTACAGCAGCATGATGGCCATGGGCATGTCTTGCCCCAACAGTGGTTTTGTTGGCTACCCGATCATGTTGCTCACCTGGGGCCCGGTGGCTGGCGTGGCGCTGGCGCTGAACATGGTGATCGAAAACCTGTTGCTGATTCCTCTGCTGTTGGCAGTGGCCGATTCGGACGGCGGGCAAGCCCGTCAATGGCCTAAGGTGCTGCTGCAAACCCTGAAGAACCTGACGCAAAACCCGATGATCTGGGGCATCACCGCCGGCTTTTTGTTTTCTCTTTCAGGTTGGTCCATGCCAGCGCCTGTCGGTCGTACGGTCGATTTGTTTGCGCAAGCCAGTGCAGCCTTGTCCTTGTTTGTCATTGGGGGCTCGTTGGTGGGGCTCAAAGCAGAGGGCCTGCGCAGCACGGTGATGCCCATTGTGTTGGGCAAGTTGTTCTTGAGTCCCTTGATCATGTGGGCGGTGTTGCAGTGGTGGGTGCCCATCGACGACCCGGCTTTGCGCGGGGCGGTGTTGTTGACCAGTGCGCTGCCCATGCTGGGCATATTCACTATCTTGAGCCAGCGCCATGGGCACGGGGCCATCAGTGCTGCGGCCTTGTTGGTCACCACGGTGGTGTCGTTTGTGAGCCTCAGCGCTTTGCTCTGGTTGCTGCGGCTGTATCCCTTGTAAAGGGGAGGGGGCTGGCGGGCGCTGGCTTGTGTTCAGTGCGGCGTGTGTTCAGTGCAGCGTGTGTTCAGTGCAGCGTGCGTTCAGTGCGGCTTGCGTTCAATGAGGCGTGAGCCATTGCGCCGCGAGCTCGCTCAGCAGGGACAAAGTGGCTTGTTGCGTCAAGGTCGAGGGGCGCAAAGAACTGATCGCCGTGGTCAGTTGAATGACCAGCGCAGGCTCTGTCACGGGCCGCACCGAAAATGCCGACGGCCGCACCGAGCGCATGACCGCGTTGGCCGGGAGCAGGGCGTAGCCCGCACCATCGGCCACCAAATCCAAAATGGCACTCACGCCATCGATCTCCAGCGCAATCTGGGGGCGCAAACCCAAGGCCGCCATCTCTGACTCCACATGCATGCGAATCGCATTGGGGCGGGTGGGAATCACCAGCGGCAATTCGGCCACGTCTTGCAGCCGGATGGGCGGTGGCGGCGGGTCTTCTTGCAGGCCGGGCGGGCGCGGCTGCACCAGCCACAAGGCTTCTTGCACCAAGGGCGTGTGCTCAATGCCGGTCACTTGGCTCGGGTTGTACAGCACGGCAATGTCCAAGCGGCCGTTTTGCAAGTTCTCTTGCATGGCACTCGACAGGCCTTCGCTGATGGACAGCTGCGCCTCGGGCATTTTGCTGCGAAAGGCACGGGTGAGCGGCACGGTCAACACGCGGGCCACGCTGGGCGGCAGGCCCAAGGCCACGCGCCCGGTGAGGCCGGTGCGTACCCGGCCCAATTCTTCGCGGGCGCGTTCGACTTGGTGCAAGATGCCGCGGCCGTGTTCCAGCAACAGTTGGCCGGCTTGGGTTGGGGTGGCGCCGCGGCCGTTGCGCACCAACAGGTTTTGCCGAAGCTCGACCTCTAGCAAGCGCACTTGTCGGCTGAGTGCAGGTTGGGCCACGTTCAGGGCCTGCGCGGCGCGGGTGAAGCTGCCCAGCTCGGCCACGCGCACAAAGTATTCCAGTTGTTTGAGGTCCATAGCCGTCCTTTGGGTTTTATTTTGTCATATCCATGGAGTGGTTATGCTGATTTGTTCTAGCTGATAGAGGGTGCGGGGGCTTTGCCCTGCCGCACCTGAACTGCACAATCGTGGCTTGAAATTCAGACCACGCAGGACCCCACCATGAGCCAAGCCCAGCCTTTGATCATTGACGTACACGGCCACTACACCACCGCGCCTAAAGCGCTGGAAGAGTGGCGCAACCGGCAAATCGCCGGCATCAAAGACCCGGCCATGATGCCCAAAGTGTCTGAGCTGAAGATCAGCGACGACGAGTTGCGCGAGAGCATCGAGACCAACCAATTGGCCAAGATGAAAGAGCGCGGCTCGGACATCACCATCTTCAGCCCCCGTGCCAGCTTCATGGCGCACCACATTGGCGACTTCAATGTGTCGTCCACTTGGGCGGCCATTTGCAACGAGCTGTGCTACCGCGTGTCGCAACTCTTTCCCGACCATTTTGTGCCAGCAGCCATGCTGCCCCAGTCGCCTGGCGTGGACCCCGCCACCAGCATTCCTGAGTTGGTGAAGTGCGTTGAGCAATACGGCAATGTGGGCATCAACCTGAACCCCGATCCATCGGGCGGCCACTGGACTTCGCCGCCCCTGTCGGACAAGTCGTGGTACCCCATTTACGAAAAAATGGTCGAGTACGACATCCCCGCCATGGTGCATGTCTCGACCAGCTGCAACGGCTGCTTTCACACCACCGGCGCGCATTATTTGAACGCCGATACCACCGCCTTCATGCAGTGCTTGACGAGTGACTTGTTCAAAGACTTCCCCACACTGAAGTTTTTGATTCCCCATGGTGGCGGTGCTGTGCCCTACCATTGGGGCCGTTTCCGTGGCTTGGCACAAGAGCTGAAAAAGCCCTTGCTGAGCGAGCACCTGTTGAACAACATCTTCTTTGACACCTGCGTGTACCACCAGCCCGGCATTGATTTGCTGACCAAGGTC
>JBEGTA010000084.1:0-3530 GCA_041179665.1 Pseudomonadota bacterium | reverse complement strand
CGTCTCTGTTGCTCTGATCCTCACCTCACGGTGGAGAGGTGTTACCTCCTACGCTGTCCTGTGCAGTCCGGACGTTCCTCCAGTGCACCCTTTCGGGTCTTGCACCAGCGACGGTCTGGCGAGCTTCACAGGGTGATTATCGCCTGCCGAGATCTGCAGCTGTCTCCCATCCAGCTCGGGCTTCACGCACAATGCCCTCTGTTCTGCGCACAGCGCTTGGAGGATCAATATGAAAGCCAACACCCTTCTCGACACCATCGGCCACACGCCCCACGTGCGCATCCAGCGCTTGTTTGGCGACAAGGCCCGTGTCTGGATCAAGTCGGAGCGCAGCAACCCGGGCGGCTCAATCAAAGACCGCATTGCCTTGGCGATGGTCGAAGACGCCGAAAAGTCGGGCAAGCTGCAACCCGGCGGCACCATCATCGAGCCCACCTCGGGCAACACCGGAATTGGCCTGGCCATGGTGGCGGCGGTCAAAGGCTACCGCTTGGTGCTGGTCATGCCCGACAGCATGAGCATTGAACGCCGCCGTTTGATGCTGGCCTATGGCGCCACCTTTGACCTGACCCCGCGTGAAAAAGGTATGAAAGGCGCCATCGCCCGTGCCGAAGAACTGGTGGCCAGCACGCCCGGTGCGTGGATGCCCCAGCAGTTTGAAAACCCCGCCAACATCGAGGTGCACCTGCGCACCACCGCCCAAGAAATTTTGGCGGATTTCCCGGAAGGTATCGACGCCTTGATCACCGGCGTTGGCACGGGCGGTCACCTGACAGGGACTGCACGCGTGCTGAAAGCCAAATTCCCGAATCTCAAGGTTTTTGCGGTTGAGCCTGCGGCCTCTCCAGTGATCTCTGGGGGTGCAGCCGCACCGCACCCGATTCAGGGCATTGGCGCAGGTTTTATTCCTAAAAACCTCGACACCGATTTACTCGATGGCGTGATCCAAGTGGATGCCGAAGATGCCCGCGAATATGCGCGCCGGTCGGCTCGAGAAGAAGGCATGTTGGTGGGCATTTCATCGGGAGCCACACTCGCGGCGATTGCACAAAAATTGCCCGATTTGCCTGCTGGCGCCACGGTGCTGGGTTTCAACTACGACACCGGCGAACGCTATCTTTCAATTGAAGGCTTCTTGCCCGCCTGAGTATCCCCGCTGACCACCCCCACTGAAGGCCCTTGATCGCACACTGACAGGATATAGAAATGCCCCTCGCCCGGCGATAATCACGCCCACTTGCTTGATAACCACAAGCCACAGAGGTTGCCCATGATCCGTGTTTCTGAACTCAAACTCCCCCTTTCGGCCCTGCCGGTCGAAATGCGCCGTGCGGCCGATGCGCCCAGCGAAACCGACGAAGACCGACTGCCCACGCCACACCCCGAGGCCGCCTTGCGCCACTTGGCCGCGCAAACCCTCGGCATTTCTGCGGCCGAAATCGACACACTGCACGTCTTCAAGCGCAGCTTTGATGCGCGCAAAGCGGACCTGCTGGCCGTGTTCATTGTGGACCTTTCGCTCACTCACCCCGAGCAAGAAACAGCGCTGCTGAACCAGTGGTCGTCGCACCCGCACATTCAAGCCACGCCCAACATGACTTGGCAGCCGCCCTGCCAAGCACCCGAAAGTTTTGGCACCACCCCAGGCGAGCGCCCAGTGGTGGTGGGCTTTGGCCCGTGCGGCATGTTCGCCGCGCTGGCCCTGGCCCAAATGGGCTTCAAGCCCATCGTGTTGGAGCGCGGCAAAAAAGTGCGCGAACGCACCAAAGACACTTGGGGGCTGTGGCGCAAAAAAGTGCTCAACCCCGAAAGCAATGTGCAGTTTGGCGAAGGCGGTGCAGGCACTTTTTCAGACGGCAAACTCTACAGTCAGATCAAAGACCCCCGCCACCTGGGCCGCAAGGTGATGGACGAGTTTGTCAAAGCCGGTGCGCCCTCCGACATTTTGTTTGCTGCGCACCCGCACATTGGCACCTTCAAGCTGGTGAAGGTGGTTGAAAATATCCGCGAACAAATCATCGCGCTGGGCGGTGAGATTCGCTTTGAACACCGCGTGACGCAAGTGCTGCTGTCCCCCACGGCCCAAGGGCACCAGCTAACGGGTTTGCAAGTGCAAGACCTGCGCACTGGACAAACCGAGACCTTGACCACGCGCCATGCGGTGCTGGCCTTGGGCCACAGCTCACGCGACACTTTTGTCATGCTGCACCGCGCCGGTGTCGCCATGCAGTCCAAGGCGTTTTCAATCGGCGTTCGCATCGAACACCCGCAAAGCGTGATTGACCAAGCCCGTTGGGGCCGCCATGCTGGCCATCCGCTGCTGGGCGCCGCCGATTACAAACTGGTTCACCACGCACAAAACGGTCGGGCGGTGTACAGCTTTTGCATGTGCCCCGGTGGCACCGTGGTCGCGGCCACCAGCGAGCCCGGCCGCGTGGTCACCAACGGCATGAGCCAATACTCGCGCAACGAGCGCAACGCCAATGCCGGCATGGTGGTGGCCATCGACCCGTCAGACTACCCACTCGACTCAGGCGCTTGGCAAGCCGCTTTTGGTGCAGATGAAGGCGCCACACTGGCGCAAGAAGCCGCCGCCTTGGCACAACAACAACCGTCCATCACGCACCCCTTGGCTGGCATTGTGTTGCAGCGTCAACTCGAAACCCGCGCATTTGAAGCCGGTGGCAGCACTTACGAAGCGCCTGGGCAGTTGGTGGGTGACTTCTTGTCAGAGCGGGCCAGCGCGGCCTGTGGCAGTGTGCAACCTTCATACAAGCCCGGGGTGAAGTGGGTCGACTTGGCTCAGGTCTTGCCCGATTACGCGGTGGAGGCCATGCGTGAGGCCCTGCCGGTTTTTGGCCGCAAGATCAAAGGCTACGACATGGCCGATGCGGTCATGACCGGCATTGAAACGCGCACGTCATCGCCACTGCGCATTCCTCGGGGCGACGATCACCAAAGCACCAACACGCAAGGCCTGTACCCTGCCGGTGAAGGTGCCAGTTATGCCGGCGGCATTTTGTCGGCCGGGGTAGACGGCATCAAAGTCGCGGAATCGTTGGCACAGCACCTCAGCGCAACCGCGCGTTCTTGATTTGAATGCCCCTCTATGCCCGCCATGACGCCAGACCCGAAACAAGCCCGCAACCCTTTGCACGGCATCACCCTCGAAGCCATGGTCACGAAGTTGGCCGATTATTTTGGCTGGGATGAGTTGGGAATTCGGATCCCGATTCGCTGCTTCACGCATGACCCCAGCGTAAATTCGAGCTTGAAATTTCTTCGCAAAACGCCATGGGCCCGCGACAAAGTGGAAGGTCTGTATCTGTTCATGCTGCGCGAACAAAAACGCCAAGCGCTTTAAGACAGCGCCCACGGAATCACGCCGCTAAGCGTTGGACAGCAACGTGCCACGGCATTTCTTAGCCCCACAGCGGCACACATAGCGGGCCTTCAGGGCCTCGGTCATCGGTTCATCGCTGAACAAGTTGTAGTCAAACGTCAGCTCTTCACCACGAAAAATGGGCCTG
>JBEGTA010000083.1:0-2551 GCA_041179665.1 Pseudomonadota bacterium | reverse complement strand
ATCGCTTTGGCCGCTTCAATTTGGTATTCGAAATACCGTTGAAAGCTGAAGGCCAGACTGGACATCAGGATCGCAGTGCCAATGAGCAAGGCCGTGACAATGCCAAACACGGTGCCCCAATGGGTTTTGCCGGCAGGCGTCAGGGCATCGGCTTCTGGATTGAATTTCGCATTCCATTTCTCGATGGACATGAGGCCATAAACAATCGCATTCAAGGCGCAGCCAGCAATGGTGAAGCCCAGCAAGGGAATCAACAGCCAACTGAGGGTGTCATCTTGGCCGAGCTTTTGAACCCTTTCGAGCCCATAAAAACCCAGTGCAGTGGGGATGGGCAACAACCAGGCCAAGGTGTCGGCAAAACCATACAAATAAAAGCGGTGCAAGCCCAAAGGGCCGCCACAAAGAGCCAGCCAAGTGGCGCGTGTTTTGTTTTTCATGCTGCCGATTATTGCGGAGCGGTGGTGTCACCTGCGCCCAAAGGTTTTTCCATCATCACCACATCCAACCACCGATCGAACTTCCAGCCGCACGATTTGAGAACCCCGACATGGTTGAAGCCCAAAGCGGTGTGCACGCCCACAGAACCTGTATTGGCTGAATCGCCAATGACCGCCAGCAATTTGCGCACGCCGGCACGTTCAGCTCGGGTGCAAAGCTCGGCCAGCAAGGCTTTTCCGAGGCCTTTGCGGTGCGCGTCGGACGCCATGTAAATCGAATCTTCGGCTGAAAACCGGTAAGCAGGCCGGGGCTTGAACCAGTTGCAATAAGCAAATCCGATCACCCGGCCTCCGTCTTCCACCACCAAATAGGGCAAACCTTTGGCCAACACGTCGGCGCGTCGGTTGGCCATGTCCGCTTCTGTGGGGGGGGCGATCTCGAAGGTGCCAGTCCCCGTGAGTACGTGGTGGGCATAAATGGCGGTGATGGCCGCAACATCTTCGTCACGGCTTGGGCGGATCAGAGGCAAAGCGGGACTCCCGTTGTATAATGGTGGGCTTTTCAGTGTGTCACTGGCCGGGTGGCCAGTTGCGTGTCTCAAACGCTGAAGGATACCGGGCGTCTCGGCAATTGTTCCGAAGACACCCAACCACCCAAGGATAAATCATGGTTGTTATTCGTTTGAACCGCGGCGGCTCTAAAGCACGTCCTTTCTTCAACATCGTCGTTGCTGACAAGCGCGTGCGTCGCGATGGTCGCTTCCTCGAGCGCATCGGCTTCTACAACCCCACAGCCAAAGGTGGCGAAGAAGGTTTGCGCATTGCTCAAGACCGTCTGACCTACTGGAAGAGCGTTGGCGCACAGGCTTCTCCCACCGTGGAGCGTCTGATCCGTCAAGCTGGCAAAGCCGCCGCCTGATTGGTTCATTCAGGTCATGCGTCCCGCCTTGGAAACAGCGGCTCTGCCCGCTGATGCCATCGAAATTGGGCGCGTAACCGATGCCTGGGGCATCAAAGGCTGGTTCAAAGTCTTGCCCCACAGCGCCTCGCCTGAGGCGCTTTTTTCTGCCAAAAGCTGGTTTTTGTTGCCGCCAGAACGGGCCATGAAACCCAAGCGGGCCACCGAGGACGTGGCTTTGGCAACCGTTTGGACCGAGCCCGTGGTGCTCAACATCAAAGAAGTCAAAGACCACTCCGATACGGTGGTGGCTTGCGCGCAGCACATTGACGACCGCAACGCCGCGGAAGCATTGCGCGGCGCACGCATTTTTGTGCCTCGTTCCCATTTTCCTGCCGCGGCAGAAGGCGAGTATTACTGGGTTGACCTGATGGGTTTGCAAGTGATCAACCGCGAAGGGGTGAGCTTGGGGCAGGTACGCGATCTGATGTCCACTGGGCCACAAACCGTGTTGGTCATTGAGGCAGATCCCACCGTGGAAGGTGGCAAGCCCGTTGAGCGCATGATTCCCTTCGTCTCTGCATTCGTCGACGGTGTGGACTTGCCTGGCAAGCGCATCACGGTCGATTGGCAGCCAGATTACTGATCGGCTCCGGCCGTGGAGGGCCATCCATGCGCTTTGACATCATCACCCTGTTTCCAGAGCTTTTTGCGCCCATTTTGAGCAGTGGGATCACACGCCGTGCTTACGACAATGGTGGGGTTGAAGTGCACTTGTGGAACCCGCGAGACCACGCCGAAGGCAACTACCGCCGTGTCGATGACCGATCTTTCGGCGGTGGTCCGGGCATGGTCATGTTGGCCGAACCTTTGTACCAGTGTCTGTTGGCCATTCGTGCGGCCAGAAACGAGTCCGTGCCCGCGCCAGTGCTGCTGTTTTCACCTATTGGCGACAAGCTGAACCATGCGGCGGTCGAACATTGGTCGCACAGTGCAGGGGCTATTTTGTTGTGCGGGCGATACGAAGGCATCGATCAACGCTTCATTGATCAGCATGTGGATCACCAAATCAGTCTCGGTGATTTTGTCCTCTCGGGGGGGGAAATTGCGGCCATGGCTTTGCTCGACGCAGTGGCCCGACTCCAGCCCGGGGTGCTGAACGACGAAGGCAGCCATCAATTGGACAGTTTCAATCCCGCCTTGGATGGCTTGTTGG
>JBEGTA010000082.1:0-2596 GCA_041179665.1 Pseudomonadota bacterium | reverse complement strand
ACGCCCAAGTGCGCGAGATGGTCAAAACCCAAACGCCGCTGATTTTGTTTGGCAGCTACAACGAGCGCATGTACCTGAGTGAAATCTCAGGCGGCAGCCCCATGCGGGCGGCATTCATTCCGGCGTCTTTCCCGGGCGCCATAATTCGCCGCCACACCGGCACCCCATTCATGGGCTACAGCGGTGCGACGTATGTGGTGCAAGAGGTGTGCAACGCGCTTTTTGATGCGCTCTTTCACATCTTGCCCTTGGGCAGCGAGATGGACAAAGTGGAAGCCACGCAAGCGCGTGGCGTGGTGGCGCCCAACGCCAGTTGGCAAGACCAAGCCCAACAGCGCCTGCGCGATGTGGTGCAAAGCCAACCGGTGTTGGTGCAGATTTCCGCGGCCAAGCGTTTGCGCGACCAAGCCGAACAGCTCTCGCAGGCACAGGGTCAAAACGAAGTGACCGAAGCCCATGTCAACGCGGCCAGTCGCGAACTGGGTCTGGGAGTGGCGGCATGAAAAACCACACCGAATTTCAAACACGCACAGGCATCGACAAGGTCGATGGCTGGCACCAGATTTCGTGGCCTCTGGCTGCGGATGCCCATCTGCGCGGGCTGTGCGCACCCCGGGTCGCAAGGCCTCGTTAACAGGAGAAATCAATGTCCACAAAGACATCCATTTCCGGACTCACCGATGAGGAAGCCCAGGAATTTCACCACTACTGGATGCAAGGCACCGTGGGATTTACAGCAGTTGCTGTATTGGCCCACATCTTGGTCTGGGCGTGGCGTCCCTGGTTCTGAGTCAGAGCCTGATTTTTTAAACCTTTGATTGACGGAGTCACTGTCATGCAAAACACAACCCACCTCAATGAGGACCATTCGCGTGCGGATGAGTCTCCAGCGTTTTGGTCCATTTTCATCATTGGATTCGGATGCCTGTTCGTGGTCGTCGTACTGGCCAAGCTGGTCGGCGTTCATTGGCGGGATCTGCTGCCCGGTGCAGAAGATGCCAAAAGCATGAGTCAGGGGGTGAAAGCTGCGGTGTACACCTTCATGTCCCACATCATTTAGGAGATTCACCATGTGGAGAATTTGGCGTCTTTACGATCCGCTGCGTGCCATGGTAGTTCAGGGCATTTTCTTGTTTGGCTTGGCCGCGATGATTCACCTCATCTTGCTCAGCACAAACAAATTCAACTGGCTCGACGGGGCGAAAAAACCCGTAGCTGCATCGGCGCAAAACTCGCCGCTGCCTACCGCGGTGGCTTCGCTGCCCGCACCCAAGTCCTGATCGCAGGACTTGCTGTTCAGATGCCGTCATTGAAATCCATTCAATGCGGCATCTGCTGATCTACAGAAGCAGGAGGACCAAGCCATGGCCATGTTGAGTTTTGAAAAAAAGTACCGTGTACGCGGTGGAACCCTGCTGGGTGGCGACTTGTTCGACTTCTGGGTGGGTCCTTTTTACGTCGGATTTTTCGGCGTTACCACATTGTTTTTCTCGTTCCTGGGCACGGCGCTCATTTTGTGGGGAGCCTCACAAGGCCCGACCTGGAACCTTTGGCAAATCAGCATCGCACCGCCTGATTTGTCGTACGGCTTGCGCTTTGCGCCCCTGATGGAAGGCGGCCTGTGGCAGCTCATCACGGTGTGTGCGATCGGGGCGTTTGGCTCTTGGATGCTGCGCGAGATCGAAATCTGCCGCAAATTGGGCATGGGCTATCACGTGCCCTTCGCGTTTGGTGTGGCCATCTCGGCTTACGTCACCTTGGTGGTGGTGCGTCCCGTGCTCATGGGGGCATGGGGCCACGGCTTCCCGTATGGCATTTACAGCCACTTGGACTGGGTCTCTAACGTGGGCTACCAGTACCTGCACTTTCACTACAACCCGGCGCACATGATTGCCGTGAGTTTCTTCTTTGCCAGTGTGTTTGCGTTGTCGCTGCACGGGGGTTTGATTTTGTCGTCGACCAACCCCGCACCCGGCACCGTGGTGAAGACGCCAGAGCACGAAGACACGTTCTTCCGCGACATCATCGGCTACTCGATTGGCACCCTGGGCATCCACCGCTTGGGCTTGTTCTTGGCGCTCGCCGCCGTGTTGTTCAGCGCCCTGTGCATTGTGCTCAGTGGCCCCTTCTGGAGCCGTGGCTGGCCCGAATGGTGGAGCTGGTGGTTGAACATGCCGATCTGGTCCCAGTGGCCGGTTTGAGTCTGACGCACACCCAGACCAAATTCAAAGAATTGAGGAGTACCGCAAATGGCCGACTATCAAAACCTGTTCACCACGGTGCAAGCCGTGGGTCCAGTGCACCACGGGGTGGCACTGGGGCATGGCAACAGCCCGCGCACCGGGCAGCCCCTGATCAACTACTGGATCGGTAAGCTGGGCAATGCGCAGTTGGGGCCGATTTATTTAGGCGGTCTCGGCCTGATCTCACTGGTCTGCGGCCTGATCGCTTTCACGCTGATCGGCATGAACATGTTGGCCTCGGTCAACTACGACCCGATTCAGTTTGTGCGCCAACTCTTTTGGTTGTCGCTGGAGCCACCACCGCCAAGTTACGGCTTGAGCATTCCGCCGCTGAACCAAGGCGGGTGGTTTTT
>JBEGTA010000081.1:0-3654 GCA_041179665.1 Pseudomonadota bacterium | reverse complement strand
GCATACGGAATGGCGCTGGACAGCAGGGCCACCGCCAAGCCAGCCAACAACCACTGCGGATTGAGCAATGCGCTGCCCGCATGCGATACCCCAATCGGTACCACCACCAGAGCGGCGGCCAGCATGCCCATCGGGGTGGCCATGCCGCCATAGCGCTTGGCCACACGCTGTCCAAAAACGATGTACAGCGCCCAACACATGCCCGCCGCCAAGGCCAAGGCCATGCCTTGTGGGTCGAGTGCAGTGGTCTGCTGTGTCCATGGCCAGGGCAGCAGCAACCCCAAGCCCAATGCGGCCAAGACCACCCACAGCCAGTCGCTGGGTTTTTTAGAGGTCCAGACCGCCACGGCCAATGGGCCGGTGAACTCGATGGCGATGGCCACGCCAAATGGGATGGTTTTGATGGCGCTGTAAAACAAAAGATTCATCACGCCCAAAGTGACGCCATACAAACCCAGCGGCAGAGCGTCAGCCCAAACCCATTTGCGGCGCCAGGGACGGAACACGGCCATCAACATCAGCGTGGCGAAAAACAGGCGATAGGCCGTGGTGCCTTCGGCGCCCAAAGCAGGAAACAGGCTTTTGGCAAACGAGGTGCCAACGGCCAAAGACACCAGGCTGCACATCAAGGCCAGCATGGCCCACAAACGCAAATTCAAGGGGGTTTTCTTTCCGTGCGACGGGCTTTATAGAGGCAATCCGTCAAGTCAAAAGGCTTTTAAGGGGCATCATAGCGCCGCATACAATGGCGGCTTCGTCTTTGGGGTGCACATTGGCGCCCCGATTCAACCCAAATTAGCCTTTTTGTGGAGCTTTCATGTTCATTTCTTCCGCTTTTGCCCAGACCGCTCCTGCCGCTGCCGCCGGTGGCGACATGCAGTCCACCTTGATGAGCATGTTGCCTTTGTTGTTGATGTTTGCCGTGTTGTATTTCGTCATGATTCGCCCTCAGATGAAAAAGCAAAAAGAGCACCGCGCCATGATCGATGCGCTGGCCAAGGGCGACGAAGTCGTGACCGCCGGGGGCATGTTGGGCAAGGTCAGCAAAATTGGCGATGCCTACATTGGTGTCGAGTTGACCGCGGGTGTCGAAGTGCAATTGCAGCGCAGCGCGGTCATTCAAGTGTTGCCCAAAGGCACTTTGAAGTAATTCGCTCGGGCTGCATTGAGGGGCCGCGACCACCGCTGGCCCCGTTTATTTTTTCTGTACGCGAGTCACTATGAACCGTTACCCGGTCTGGAAATACGCGATCATCGTGATCGCCACGTTGCTGGGCGTCATCTACACGCTGCCCAACTTTTTCGGTGAAGCCCCTGCGGTGCAGGTCTCCTCGAGCAAGGCCACCATCAAGGTGGACACGCAAGTGCTGCAAAAAGTTGAAGACGCGCTAAAAGCAGCCTCTCTTGAGGCGCAAGCCGTCAGCTTGGAAGGCACCTCGGTTCGTGCGCGCTTTGCCAACACTGACCAGCAACTCAAGGCGAAAGACGCGATTCAGAGGGCACTGACACCTGAAGGTGCTGACCCCCAATTCGTGGTGGCTTTGAACTTGGTGCCGCGCTCGCCCGCTTGGCTCACGGCTCTGCATGCCTCGCCCATGTACTTGGGTCTGGATTTGCGCGGTGGCGTGCACTTCATGTTGCAAGTGGACATGCAAGCCGCTCTGACGCAAAAGGTCGAGTCCATCACCGGTGACCTGCGCAGCTTGTTGCGCGAAAAAGATGTTCGCCACGGCGGCATCAGCCGCAATGGGCAGAGCATTGAAATCCGTTTGCGTGATGCGCAGCAAGTTGACGCTGCCCAGCGTGTTTTGTCGGCGCAGTTTCCAGATCTGCAAACCCAAGAGTCATCGGCCGGCAACGAATTCCGTTTGACCGCCAACATCAAGCCCGAAGCTTCTCGCAAAGTGCAAGAGCAGGCCTTGAAGCAAAACATCACCACCTTGCACAACCGCATCAACGAGCTGGGCGTGGCTGAGCCCGTGATTCAGCAGCAAGGGCTCGACCGCATCGTGGTGCAGTTGCCCGGTGTGCAAGACACGGCCAAAGCCAAAGACATTTTGGGCCGCACCGCGACGCTGGAAGTGCGCATGGTGGACGAAAGCACCGAAGCCCGTGCCGCAGAGCAAGCAGGCGGCGTGGTGCCATTTGGTGCCGAGCGTTATTTGGAGCGCGATGGCCGTCCCTTGATCGTCAAGAAACAAGTGGTTTTGACCGGCGACAACCTGACCGATGCACAGGCTGGCTTTGACAGCCAAACCCAAGAGCCGGTGGTTAACCTGACACTCGACGCCAAAGGCGCGCGCATTTTCAAAGATGTGACGCGTGACAACGTTGGCAAGCGCATGGCCATCATCTTGTTTGAAAAAGGCAAGGGCGAAGTGGTGACCGCGCCAGTCATTCGCGCCGAGATCGGTGGCGGACGTGTGCAAATTTCAGGCCGCATGACCACCGTCGAAGCCAACGACACGGCGTTGTTGTTGCGCGCCGGCTCTTTGGCCGCGCCGATGGAGATCATCGAAGAGCGCACGATTGGCCCCAGCTTGGGCGCTGAAAACATTGCCAAGGGCTTCAACAGCGTGACCTGGGGCTTCTTGGTCATCGTGGCCTTCATGGCGATTTATTACGCGATGTTCGGGCTGTTCTCGGGCATTGCGCTGGGCGTGAACTTGCTGTTTTTGGTGGCGATTTTGTCCATGCTGCAAGCCACCTTGACCTTGCCCGGCATGGCCGCGATGGCGCTGGCGCTGGGCATGGCGATTGACTCAAACGTGCTGATCAATGAGCGCGTGCGTGAAGAACTGCGCAACGGGGTCAGTCCGCAAGCGGCCATTCATGCCGGTTACGACCGCGCGTGGGCCACCATTTTTGATTCCAACATCACCACCCTGATTGCCGGCGTGGCCTTGTTGGCCTTTGGCTCAGGCCCGGTGCGCGGCTTTGCTGTGGTGCACTGCATCGGCATTTTGACGAGCATGTTCTCGGCCGTGTTCTTCTCGCGCGGCTTGGTCAACCTCTGGTATGGCGGCCAGAAGAAACTCAAATCGGTATCGATTGGCACCGTTTGGCGGCCTGATGCTGACACTGCGGTGAAAGCCGACTAAGCGGAGCGGATCATGGAATTATTCAAAATCAGAAAAGACATCCCGTTCATGAAGCATGCGTTGATCTTCAACGCCATTTCCTTCATCACGTTTGCATTGGCGGTGTTCTTTTTGTTCACACGCGGCTTGCACCTGTCGGTCGAGTTCACGGGCGGCACGCTGATGGAAGTCAGCTACAGCCAGCCAGCAGATGTGCAAAAAGTGCGCAGCACCGTGGCCACGCTGGGCTTCTCGGAAGTACAGGTGCAAAACTTTGGTTCGGCACGTGATGTGATGATCCGCTTGCCGGCACAAAAAGGCGTCAGCTCAGCGCAGCAAAGTGAAAAAGTGTTGGCGGCGTTGAAGGCCGACAGCCCTGATGTCACCTTGCGCCGCACCGAATTTGTCGGCCCTCAGGTGGGTGACGAATTGGCCGAAGACGGCCTCAAGGCTTTGGGCTTTGTGGTGCTGGGCATCATGATTTATTTGGCCGTGCGCTTCGAGTGGAAGTTTGCGGTCTCGGCCATCGTTGCCAACTTGCACGACGTCATCATCATCTTGGGCTTCTTTGCCT
>JBEGTA010000080.1:0-2587 GCA_041179665.1 Pseudomonadota bacterium | reverse complement strand
GCGGTCGCCGCCACCCAAACAGAACCGCGCAACTTGCCATTGATCTGCAGCATCAGCTCAATTTGGTCGCGCTCGAGAGCCGACTCGTCCAACTGCGGCCACGGTGCGTCCAACAACTCGCCCACTGCTTTGGCATAACCCAGCTGCTGCCAGATGTCATCGGTGATGTGCGGGCAAGCGGGGTACAACATGCGCATCAACAGCGAAACCCCTTCACACAGCGCAGCGGTGTCGCCCTCGCTGCCGTTGGGCTTGAAGTCTTCCAAGGCGTTCAAGAGTTTCATGCAACCGGACACCACCGTGTTGTATTGCATGCGCTCGTAGTCGTAGCCCACTTGCTTGAGCACCAAATGCATCTCGCGGCGCAGGGCCTTGGCGGCATCGCCCAAGGGGGCTTGGCTCAGGTCTTGGCCCGTGGCCGTGCGCAACAGTTCGTGGTGTTTGAAGGCAAAGTTCCACACCCGGCGCAAGAAACGGTAGCTGCCCTCGACGGCCGAATCGTTCCATTCCAAGGTCACCTCGGGTGGGGCCGTGAACATGGTGTACAGGCGCGCGGTGTCGGCGCCGTATTTCTCGATCAGGTCTTGCGGATCGACACCGTTGTTCTTGGATTTGGACATGGTGCCCACGCCCTCGTAATCAATGGGCGTGCCCACGGGCAAACGCCCATCGCCGCTGTCGGCCTCGTTCTTGAGCTTGGCACCAACAATTTTGCCGCCCTCGTCCACCACATACTCGACATCGTGTGGCCAGAAATAATCCTTGCCCCCTTTGGCGGTGCGGCGTGAATAAATGTGGTTCAGCACCATGCCCTGCGTCAGCAGTTTGGTGAATGGCTCATCGACCTTGACCAGTCCCAAATCACGCATCACCTTGGTCCAGAAGCGCGCGTACAAGAGGTGCAAGATGGCGTGCTCGATACCACCGATGTACTGATCCATCGGCATCCAATAATCCGCGCCCTCGGCCACCATCTTCTTGGTATTGGTAGGGTCGCAATAGCGCATGAAATACCAAGACGAATCGACAAAGGTGTCCATGGTGTCGGTTTCGCGGCGAGCAGGCTGGCCGCAAACAGGGCATGTCACGCCAGCATGAAAACCTTCATGCTTGTGCAATGGGTTGCCTGAGCCGTCAGGAATGCAGTCTTGCGGCAACACCACAGGCAGGTCTTTTTCGGGCACTGGCACTGCGCCGTGTACTTCGCAATGGATGATGGGGATCGGTGTGCCCCAATAGCGTTGGCGGCTGACACCCCAGTCACGCAAACGCCATGTGGTTTTTTTCTCGCCCAGGCCTTTGGCGGCGAGCAGCTCAGCCACCTTGGTGACGGCGGCTTTTTGGTTCAGGCCATCGAGGTCGCCCGAGTTGATGCAGACGCAGTTTTGCTTGTCGCCGTACCACTCTTGCCAAACAGTGGCGTCAAAGGCTTTGTCACCCACCGCCACCACCTGCTGAATGGGCAGTTGGTACTTGAGGGCAAACGCAAAGTCACGCTCGTCGTGCGCAGGCACGCCCATCACCGCGCCATCGCCATAACTCATGAGCACATAGTTGCCCACCCACACTGCCACTTGGGCGCCCGTGATCGGGTGCGTGACGAACAAGCCCGTGGGCATGCCCTTCTTCTCTTGTGTGGCCAACTCGGCTTCGGTGGTGCCACCGGTTTTGCATTCTTCTAAGAATGCAGCCAATGCGGGGTTGTGGGCCGCGGCATGCAGCGCCAGCGGGTGTTCAGCAGCCACCGCGCAAAACGTCACACCCATGATGGTGTCGGCGCGGGTGGTAAAGACATACATCTTGCCCTCGCCGATCAGGGCACCGTCTGCGCTTTGGATGTTGTGAGGGAACGCAAAACGCACGCCCTCAGACTTGCCGATCCAGTTTTCCTGCATCAGACGCACTTTGTCGGGCCAGCCGTTCAAGGTGGCTTTTTCGTGGCCTATTTGCACGTGCTCGAGCAGTTCTTGGGCGTACGAGGTGATGTTCAAGTAATAGCCGGGAATCTCGCGCTTTTCGACCACCGCACCAGTGCGCCAGCCTTTGCCGTCAATCACCTGCTCGTTGGCCAACACGGTTTGATCCACTGGATCCCAATTGACCACCTGGGTTTTGCGATAGGCAATGCCTTTTTCGAGCATCTTGAGGAACAGCCACTGGTTCCACTTGTAGTAAGTCGGGTCACAGGTGGCCACCTCGCGCGACCAGTCCACGGCCAAACCCATCGCCTGCATCTGCTTTTTCATGTAAGCGATGTTTTCGTAAGTCCATTTGGCCGGGGGCACGCCATTCTTCAGGGCAGCGTTTTCAGCGGGCAATCCAAATGCGTCCCAACCCATGGGCATCAACACATTGAAGCCCTTCATGCGCAAGCTGCGCGTGAGCATGTCGTTGATGGTGTAGTTGCGCACATGGCCCATGTGCAATTTGCCGCTGGGGTAAGGCAGCATGGAACAGGCGTAATACTTCTTTTTACCGGCATCTTCGGTGACACGGTAAGCGTCGCGAGCCGTCCAACGGGCCTGGGCTGCGGGTTCGACTTCGAGGTGGTTGTACTTGTCTTGCATAGCCTGCAATTGTAGAGGGG
>JBEGTA010000079.1:0-2563 GCA_041179665.1 Pseudomonadota bacterium | reverse complement strand
GGCCCGCGAGCGCCAAGCCAAACAGCAAGCCGATGCGGCTATGGCGCAGGTCGACATTGCGCAAAAACAATTTGACAACAACCAAGCACTGGTGGCGCAAGGCTTCATCTCTCAAACCGCCTTACAAAACTCCACAGCCACCCTGAACGGGGCCAAAGCCACCCACATGGCGGCGATGGCAGCACTCGATGTCACCCGCAAAGCGCTGGAAGACACCACGATTCGTTCGCCCATCAGCGGCCAAATTGCGCAACGCTTGGCACAACCCGGCGAGCGTGTGGCACTCGATGGCCGTATTGTCGAGGTCGTCAACCTGGCCCAACTTGAGCTGGAAGCCGCTCTGACCGCAGCTGATGCCAGCCTGGTGCGTCCCGGCATGAAGGCTCAAATGAAAATTGAGGGAATGGACGATCCCGTCACGGCCAAAGTGTTGCGCATCAGCCCAACTGCCCAAGCCGCCAGCCGCAGTGTGTTGGTCTACCTAGGCATTGAAGGGCAAGAAGGCCTGCGCCAAGGGTTGTTCACAGAGGGCACATTGGGGACCCGCAGCATCCAAGCGTTGGCGGTGCCGTTGTCCAGTGTGCGCACCGACAAACCTCAGCCTTATGTGCAAGTTTTGGAGGCCGATCAGGTGCGACACGTGACCGTGCAACCCGGCACACGCACCGAAAAAACCCTCAACAACATCACGCTCACGTGGGTTGAGGTGCAGGGCTTGAGCGAGGGTGCCCAAGTGCTGAGCGCCAGTGCAGGCAGCGTGCGCGAAGGCACGCAGGTGAAGTTCACCGCCGCCAAGCGCTGAAAGAACCTGACACATGTGGTTCACCCGCGTTAGCCTGCAAAACCCCGTTTTTGCCACCATGGTCATGCTGGCCTTGGTGGTCATGGGGCTGTTTTCATACCAGCGACTGAAAGTCGACCAATTCCCCAACATCGACTTTCCGGTGGTTGTGGTCAGCACCGAATACCCCGGCGCTTCGCCAGAAATTGTTGAGAGCGAAGTTTCTAAAAAAATCGAAGAAGGCGTGAACTCGATCGCGGGAATCAGCGCCCTCACCTCGCGCAGTTACGAAAACCAATCGGTGGTGGTGATCGAGTTTCAGTTGAACATCAATGGCCGCAAAGCGGCCGAAGATGTGCGCGAAAAAGTGGCTGCCATTCGACCCAGTTTGCGCACCGAAGTCAAAGAGCCCAAGGTGTTGCGGTTTGACCCGTCGGCGCGCGCCATTTGGTCGCTGGCCGTGGTGCCCGGCGTGGCATCAGACAATCCCAACGGCAAAGCTCCCAGCGCCGTTGAATTAACCAATTGGTCTGAACAGGTGCTGAAAAAACGCCTGGAAAACGTTCGCGGCGTGGGCTCAGTGTCTTTGGTGGGCGGCACGCGCCGCGAGATCAACCTTTACCTGCAACCAGCAGCGATGGAAGCCTTGGGCGTGACAGCCGAACAGGTGGTCAACGCTGTGCGCAATGAAAACCAAGACCTGCCAGCAGGCGCCATTCGATCGCGTGAACAAGAGCGGATGGTGCAAATTGAATCGCGCATGAAGCGCCCCGAAGATTTTGAACGCATCATCGTGGCCCGCAAGGGCAACACCTCCATCAGGCTGTCGCAAGTGGCTCGCGTGCAAGACGGCGCGCAAGAGCTTGAAACTCTGGCGCTTTACAACGGTCAGCGCACCTTGCTGATGACGGTGCAAAAAGCACAAGATGAGAACACCATTGATGTGATCAATGGCTTGGTCAAAACCGTGGCCGACATGAAAAGCCAAACCCCTGCGGGAGTTCGGCTGGAGCCCATCACCGACAATTCGCGCCCGATTCGGGTGGCGGTTGACAACGTGCGGCGTACCCTCATTGAAGGCGCTATTTTGACGGTGCTGATCGTCTTTTTGTTCCTCAATTCGTGGCGCTCCACCGTCATCACGGGCCTGACTTTGCCGATCTCATTGATCGGCACTTTCATGTTCATGCAGATGTTTGGCTTCACCATCAACATGATCACGCTGATGGCGCTGTCTTTGTGTGTGGGTCTGCTGATCGACGATGCCATCGTGGTGCGCGAGAACATCGTACGCCATGTACAAATGGGCAAAAGCGCATGGAATGCCTCATTGGATGGCACTCAAGAAATTGGCTTGGCCGTGTTGGCCACCACCTTGTCCATCGTGGCGGTGTTTTTGCCGATTGGCTTCATGGAAGGCATCATCGGCAAGTTCTTCCACGAGTTCGGCATCACCATCGTGGCGGCGGTCATGATCTCGATGTTTGTCAGCTTCACCCTCGACCCCATGTTGTCCAGTGTCTGGCACGACCCCAGCATCGAAGCCCATGGCAAACATGCTGCCC
The DNA here is from genome assembly GCA_041179665.1 of Pseudomonadota bacterium. Classification (GTDB taxonomy): domain Bacteria; phylum Pseudomonadota; class Gammaproteobacteria; order Burkholderiales; family Burkholderiaceae_C; genus Limnohabitans_A. The sequence goes on along the minus strand of JBEGTA010000079.1, from coordinate 217 downwards.
CGGTGACTTTTTATGACAAAACCATCGGTCGTGTCACTGGCTGGTTTGAGCGGGGCACAGACAAATTGGCCGACGGCTACCAAACCATCTTGGCATGGTCCTTGGTGCACAAACGCAAAACGGTGCTCATGGCTTTGGGCATTTTTGTGCTGAGCATATTCATGATCCGATTTGTCGGCACCGAGTTTGTGCCCAAGGCCGATTTTTCTGAAACCAC
>JBEGTA010000078.1:0-3689 GCA_041179665.1 Pseudomonadota bacterium | reverse complement strand
CGCCATCACCGCCCCACCCCATGCGCCCCAAGCGGGTCTGCGGCGGTAGACGCCCCACAACAAAGGCAACAGCAAAATGGGGGTGAGGGACGAAAAAATGCCCACCACATTCGCCTGCCCGGTGTGCAAGGCCTGCAAGATCAAGGTCATGCCCAAGGCCATGGCCACCGCCGCACTGGCCCAGGTGTTGAAGAGGGTTTTCAGGGTCAGCGGCTGCTGCACCCGCGCCACCCGAAAACCCGCCCAGAGCAAGGCCAGGTGCGCCAGAAAGCTGGCCGAGGTGCGCACCGCCGAAGCGGCCACGGCATCGACCCCTGAGGCCATCAAGGGTTTGATCATCAAGGTCGCGACCGACTGAGACAGCGCAGCCAGCAAGCCCAGCGCCACACCGACCCACAAGGTGCCCTGTGTGTTTTCCCACACATGGGTTTCGCTTTCGCGACGCCCCCACACGATGGCCACCATCACCCCGCCGATCAGCAAAGCGGCGCCCAGCAAGGTCCAGCCCCACAAGGTTTCACCCAAGAAAAGCCACGCCAACAGGGTCGAAAAAATAGCGTGGGTGGCAAACAGCACGCCACTGCGGCGCGGGCCGAGTCGGTTCATGCAGGCGAACAGCGCGGTATCGCCAATGAAAATGCCCACAAAGCCCGAGAGCGCTAGCAGCACCACACCCGATGAGGTCAGGCTGCGCCAATGCCCGGTGTAAAGGGCCCACGCCCACAGCAAGGTCAGTGCAAAAAACAAGCGCCAGCGGGTGAAGGCAAATGCGCCCATCTGGCTGGACGCCGCCGCAGAAAACAAACTGCCCACCGCCCAAGAGAAAGCGGCCAGCGCGGCAAGGAGTTCCGGCTGCACCGCGCGCCCGGCCTCAGCTGCCGGCCAACTTCATGCGGTTGACCAAGATAGAGCCGGTGCTTTTGGCCCCCATGTTGTAGGTGTCCGCGCCCACGGCTTCGATGCACATGAACATGTCTTTCAAATTGCCGGCGATGGTGATCTCGTGCACTGGATAAGCGATTTCACCGTTTTCCACCCAAAAACCACTGGCCCCTCGCGAATAGTCGCCGGTGACGTAGTTCACGCCCTGGCCCATCAACTCGATGACAAACAAACCGGTGCCCAATTTTTTGAGCATGGCGTCCAAGTCGTCGCCGGGCTGGGTCAAGCGCGAGGTCAGGCTCAGGTTGTGCGAGCCACCCGCATTGCCGGTGGTCTTCATGCCCAATTTGCGCGCGGAGTAACTGCTCAAAAAATAGCCCTCCACGCGCCCGCCCTTGACCACCTTGCGGGGTGCCGAGCGCACGCCTTCGTCGTCAAAAGGCGAGCTGCCTTTGCCACGCAAAAGAAACGGGTCTTCGTCAATGTCGATGTGTTTGGGGAATACTTTTTTGCCGAGCGAGTCGAGCAAAAAACTGCTCTTACGGTACAGCGATCCCCCACTGACCGCTTGCACAAAACCGCCCAGCAAACCCGCCGCTACTGGGGATTCGAACAACACGGGGCATTCGGTCGTAGCGATTTTGCGGGCGCCCAAACGCGACAAGGCACGTTCAGCGGCATAGCGCCCAACCGCCTCGGGTGAGGCCAATTCGTCGGCCGAGCGCATGGAGGTATACCAAGCGTCACGCTGCATTTCGGCGTTGCGCCCCGGCAATTTGGCAATGGGCGCGACCGACACGCTGTGACGCGAACTGGCATAACCCCCACGGAAACCGTGCGTGTGGGCACTGAAAAAGTGGCTTTGCTGGGCTGACACAGCAGCACCATCGCTGTTGGTGATGCGGCGACTGGTTTGCAAGGCTGCGGCTTCGCATTTCAAGGCCAGTTGGGCGGCCTCTTCGCTGTTGATGGCCCAGGGGTGGAACAAATCCAAATCACGCTGGTGGGTTTCAATGTCGGCCTCGTCGGGCAAACCCGCTGTGGGGTCTTCGGCCGTGAAACGGGCAATGTCGTAAGCCGCTTGCACGGTGCGCTCGATCGCCGCCTTAGAAAAATCAGAGGTGCTGGCATTGCCACGGCGGTGGTCCACGTAGACCGTGACGCCCAAAGACTTGTCGCGGTTGCGCTCCACGTTTTCCAGCTCGCCCTTGCGCACGCTGACGGACAAACCACAGCCTTCAGACGCCTCGGCGCCCGCGTTGGTGGCGCCCAGCTTTTTGGCGTGCTTCAAAGCGATGTCGACCAGCCCTTCAAAATGATCACGCGAATAGCTGAAACCATCGTGCGGTTGTTCTGTCGAGACGGGGGAAGAGGCGGTTTTTTTCACAGAATGGTTCTCAAAGCAAAGGGCAGGCACAGGGCCCACAGTGGCCGCTATGATACTTGCCACCCTGCGACTGCGCAGCATCAGAAAACGAGTCCCCTCAGTCATGTCCCGTAAACCCAAAAAAGGCTATTTCGTCCGCGGCCAATTTGTTGCCGAAGGCAGCGAACTCGACTTGGAATTCAAGCGTGAGCTCAAGGGCGGACTGGAAGGCCCCAGCCGCACTGAGCTCAAGCGCGAAAGCACCGAACTGCAAGAACTGGGAACCGCCCTGCTCACGCTGCGCAAAGACCTGATGAACGGCTTGAGCCTGCCGGACAAACTGGTCGATGGCCTGGCCGAAGCCAAGCGCATCACCAACTTTGAAGGCAAACGCCGACAGATGCAGTTCATCGGTAAGCAAATGCGTTTGCTCAGTCCCGAAACCTTGCAAGCTGTGCGAGAAGCGCTGGACATTCAGCGCTTGGGCAGTGCCAAAGACACCCAGGCCCTGCACTTGGCCGAAGCCTGGCGCGACCGCTTGATTGCCGACGATGCCGCCGTAAGCGAGTGGATTGCCCGTTACCCCCAAACCGACATTCAACAACTGCGCGCTTTGGTGCGCCAAGCCCGCAAAGATGCGGTGCCGGTGAGCAACGCTGCGGTATCGCAAGGATTGGCGCCACGCCAAAGCCGCGCTTACCGCGAGATGTTCAAACTGGTCCGCAGCATCTTGACGGATGGCGAAAGCGACAACACCCCTGACGAGTCTGAAGATGAGTGACGCCCCCACCCTGTCCACCACAGCGGACGCCATCAAAATCGGTATCGTGTCCATCAGCGACCGCGCCAGCACCGGGGTCTACGAAGACAAAGGCCTGCCCGCCTTGCAACAGTGGCTGAGCCGCGCCCTGATCAACCCGCTGCAATTTGAGCCTCGCTTGATTCCAGACGAAAAAGACCGCATCAGCGCCACCTTGGTCGAGTTGGTGGATGCCGGCTGCCACCTCGTGTTGACCACGGGCGGCACAGGTCCGGCTCTGCGCGATGTGACCCCCGAAGCGACTCTGGCCGTGGCCGACAAAGAAATGCCCGGATTTGGCGAACAAATGCGCCAGATCAGCCTGAAATTTGTGCCCACCGCCATCTTGTCGCGCCAAGTGGCCGTGATTCGTGGGCAATGCCTGATCATTAACCTGCCAGGGCAACCCAAGTCGATTGCCGAAACCCTGGAAGGCCTGAAAGACGAGGCGGGCAACGCGGTGGTGCACGGCATTTTTGCCGCGGTGCCTTATTGCATAGATCTCATTGGGGGGCCATATATGGAAACCCGCAACGAGGTGTGCAAGGCCTTCCGCCCAAAAACCGCGATACGACCCGGCCGCGCTAACTGAAGGCCGCGCCCGAAAGCACCGGCAGGTCTTGGGTATAATCCTTTTTTCTC
>JBEGTA010000077.1:0-5265 GCA_041179665.1 Pseudomonadota bacterium | reverse complement strand
ATGTCTGAAAACCCTTTCTGAAAGTTCGTTTCATGCTGAAGAATCTCAAGGTCTCTACCCGACTGTATTTGTTGGTGTTGTGCATCAGTTTTGTCTCTCTGGTGATTGGCCTTATGGGGCTGCGCGGCATGCACCAAGCGATCGGCAGCTTTCAGTTTGTCAACACCGACCACCTGGTTCACCTGCGTGACCTGAAGATCATTGCGGACCAATACACCCTCAAAATTTCGGATTCCACACACAAAGTGCGGGCCGGCAAGATGTCTTGGGAAGACGCACAAAAATCGCTGACCACAGCGCGTCAAACCATCAAAGAAAAATGGGCCGCCCACCCCACCGATGATTTTGTGGGGGAAGAAAAGAAACTGGTCACCGGCATTGAAACCGCTTTTGCCAAGCTGGAAGTGGCTTTCACTGAGCTGGAAGGCCTGCTGGCCAAGCAAGACGCCAAGGCATTGGAAGAATTTGCTGAAAAAACGCTCTACCCCGAAATCGATGTGGTGGTGAGCCAGTTGTCGCTGTTCATTGAGGCGCAATTGATCGAGGCCAGCAGCGAGTTTGACTCGGCCCAAGCCACTTACGAAACCAACCGCAATGTGAGCATTGCCTTGGTGCTGGCGGGCTTGATTGGCGGCTTTGTGTTGGCCTACTCGATCATTCAGTCCATCACCCGCCCCTTGACTGAAATGCAAAAGATCGCAAGCAACATCCAGTCGAAAGGCGATTTGTCTTTGCGCATCAAGGTGGAGCAGTCCGATGAAGTGGGTCAGACCGCATCGGCTCTGAACCGCATGATCGAAGCCCAGCAATCTGCCGTGAACGAGGTCAACCAAGTGGTGACCGCCTTGGCCGCCGGTAATTTCAGCCCCCGCGTGCACGCCAATCTGAACGGCGATTTGGCGAACATGAAAAATGCGGTCAACAACTCGGTGGACGCGATCCAAAGCACCACCCGCAACTTGACCGAATTGATGGCTGCCATGCAGGCCGGCCGTTTCTCCGTGAGCATCGACAGCCATGCCCAAGGCGAATACCAAGCCGCCATGAGCCAAGCCACTCAAGCCATGCAGTCGCTCAAAAACATGCTGGGCGATGTGGGCCAAGTGATGACCCAAGTGGCCCAGGGCAACCTGACCCACCGCGTAGAGGCGCACGGCGAAGGCGAGTTGGCGCAACTGAAAGACAACATCAACAGCTCGCTGTCGTCCTTGTCGCGCGCCATGCTGGCCATCCACAACAACACCCGCCAAGTGGCCACCGCGGCCAACGAGACCAGCCAAGCGATTGGCCAAATCTCGGACGGCGCGCAAAACCAAACCCACGCCATCACCCAATTGGCTGCGGCCGTGCGTCAGACCACCGATGCGGTGGGCGATGTCTCGCGCAACACCAATGTGGCAAGCCAAAAGTCGCAAGAGTCGATGAGCATCATGCGCGACGGCATGAAACAAATGGAGCAAATGGTGGAAGTGGTCAGCTCGATCGCCGCCAACTCGGAGCAAATCAACAAGATCACCGAGGTGATCGAGAACATCGCCAACAAGACCAACCTGCTCTCACTGAACGCAGCCATCGAAGCAGCTCGCGCCGGCGAGCACGGCAAAGGCTTCTCGGTGGTGGCCGAAGAGGTGGGCAAACTGGCATCAAGCAGCGCCGAGAGCACCCAAGAAATTGCCCAGTTGGTGCAACAAGCGGTGGCCGAAGCCAAACGCGCCGTGGCCACGGTACAAGAAGTCAGCCGCGACATGGAACGCATCGAATCGGGCGCCAACGAGGCCAACGGCATGATGCAACGCATCTCAGCGGCCTTGGAGCAACAAAGCTTCGCGGTTCAAGAGATCAATGCCAATGTGGCCAACCTGAACAAAATCGCAGAATCCAACGCGGCCGCAAGCGAAGAGATCACGGCCACCGTGATCGAGCTCTCCAAGATCGCCGATGGCACGCGCCAAGAGGTCGACAAGTTCAAGGTTTAACCACCCACGGGGCTCCATCCACGGGGCACCACCCAGGGAGCACTACCCAAGCGGCGCGACGAGCGTGGTGGTCAGGACGAGAAGTGGGGGCTGCGGGTGAGTCCCGCAGTCGGGCCTCAGGTGTCTTTGCTGACTTTGATGGTCGGGAACTTCGACGAGAAGTCTTTCGCCTTGGCAGCAATTTTCACTGCCACTTGGCGAGCCACTGCTTTGTAAATTTGGGCCACTTCACCATCGGGGTCTGAGACCACGGTGGGCTTGCCGTTGTCCGCTTGCAAGCGAATTTGCATGTTCAGGGGCAACGCGCCCAGATAGTCCATGTTGTATTCGGCGGCCATTTTTTTGCCCCCATCGGCGCCAAAAATGTGCTCCACATGGCCGCACTGGGTGCACACGTGCACCGCCATGTTTTCGACCAAGCCCAAAATGGGCACGCCGACTTTCTCGAACATCTTCACGCCTTTTTTGGCATCAAGCAGGGCAATGTCTTGTGGCGTGGTGACGATCACGGCGCCGGTCATGGGCACGCGTTGCGACAGCGTCAGCTGAATATCGCCCGTGCCGGGGGGCATGTCCACAATCAGGTAGTCGAGTTCTTTCCAGTTGGTCTGGCGCAGCAACTGCTCCAGCGCTTGCGTAGCCATGGGGCCGCGCCAGATCATGGCTTCGTCTTGGCTGACCAAAAAGCCAATCGACATGACCTGCACACCGTAGTTTTCCATGGGCTCCATGGTTTGGCCGTCTTCGCTTTCAGGACGGCCCTCAATGCCCATCATCATGGGCTGGCTGGGGCCGTAAATATCGGCATCCAACAAACCCACGCGGGCCCCTTCGGCGGCCAGCGCCAGCGCCAAGTTGACGGCGGTGGTGCTTTTGCCAACGCCACCTTTGCCGGAGGCCACAGCCACGATGTTTTTCACTTGGGGCAACAAGGCCACTCCGCGTTGGGCGGCATGGGCGGTGATTTTGCTGGTCACGTTGGCCGACACGTTTTCGACCCCGGCGACGCCTTTGGCGGCCGTGATCAAGGCTTGCCGCAAGGCCGGAATTTGGCTTTTGGCGGGGTAGCCCAATTCCACATCAAACGCCACGTTGCCGCCCTCAACCACCAAGTTCTTGAGAACTTTGGTGGTCACGAAATCTTTCCCCGTGTTCGGGTCGATCACGGTTTGCAAAACTTGAAGCAATTGTTCTGAGCTGGCCATTGGATTGAGTCCACAAAAAAAGTTGGCTAAGTCTAACCATGCTCGGGTGTCCCCTGATGTCTCATGGTTGAAACACGCATTAGGATGAACCCGATGACCAATACGACGGGATTGATTCTTTCAGGGGGCGGCGCACGTGCGGCCTACCAAGTGGGTGTGCTGGCCGCCATTGCCCGCATGCGGCGCGAAGCGGGCCAGAACCAAGGCAACCCCTTTCCGGTGATTTCGGGCACCTCGGCAGGCGCCATCAATGCCGCCTTTTTAGCCTGCAATGCCGATCATTTCGACCGCGCGATGGAGAACCTCATCGCGGTTTGGAGCGATTTCAAAGTTGAACAGGTCTACCGCTCCGATCTGCTGGGCATGATCCGCTCTGGCGCGCGCTGGCTGTCGCTGTTGTCTCTGGGGTGGCTCATCACCCAAAAAAAACTGCGCCCGAAATCGCTTTTGAACAACGACCCTTTGAGTGCGTTGCTGCAAGAACACATCGACCTCTCGCGCCTGCCGACGTTGCTGCAAGAAGGCCATTTGCAATCGCTGGCCATCACGGCATCGAGTTACAGCACCGGGGAACATGTCACGTTTTATGAAAGTTGTCGTCCCGTCACCCCCTGGGTGCGCAACCAACGGCTGGCTCAGCATGGCCGCCTGACGCACCAGCACTTGCTGGCCAGTTCGGCCATTCCCTTTATTTTTCCGGCCATGCGTCTCGACGGGCCCCAAGGCAGCGCGTATTTTGGTGATGGCTCGATGCGACAGACGGCGCCCATTTCACCGGCCATTCATCTCGGGGCGAGCAAAATTTTGGTGGTTGGAGCCGGACGCATGCTCGAGCCACAGCATGTCTCGCAAGAGGAACCCGCCTACCCCTCGCTGGCCCACATTGCGGGGCATGCGCTGTCCAGCATCTTTTTGGATTCGTTGGCCGTCGATGTGGAGCGCATGCAGCGCATCAACCAAACCTTGCAACTCATCCCGCCCGAAAAACGCGTGGACACCCATCTGCGGCCGGTGGATTTGCTGCTGATTGCCCCTTCGCAGCGGCTGGACTTGATCGCGGCCCGCCACGCCGAAGCCTTGCCCCACACGGTGCAAAGCCTGCTGCGCACCCTCGGGGCCAACCCCGCCACATTCCATGGCCAAGGCAATGCGCTGGTGAGCTATTTGCTGTTTGAAGCCGAATACACGCGCGAACTCATTGCCCTGGGCGAGGCCGATGCCGAGCTGCAACGGGACGAAATTCACCGCTTTTTTGGCTGGACCCAAGGGGCATCTCCCGCCCATTCGACCCCAAGCTCGGACAGTGCCCTGACCGCGGCATGAAGGGCTAGCGGAGATCGCTCTTTCAGCCATAGCCGCCAACCCGCATCAGCCCATGCGCCTTCAGCGATAGCGTCTAAAATCGAAAGCTTGCTCTCAAGGTACCTCGCCCCTCCTGACATGTCCAAGCGCCAACTCTTCGTCACCACCGCCTTGCCTTATGCCAACGGCAACTTCCACATCGGCCACATCATGGAATACATCCAGGCCGACATTTGGGTGCGTTTTCAACGCATGCAGGGCAGTCAGGTCAATTTTGTAGGTGCCGACGACACCCACGGCGCACCGATCATGATTGCCGCCGAAAAGGCGGGCAAAACACCACAACAGTTCGTGGCCGACATTGCGGCCGGCCGCAAACCTTATTTGGATGGCTTTCACATCGCGTTTGACAACTGGCACAGCACCGACGCGCCCGAAAACCACGAGTTGGCTCGTCAGATTTACCGCGATCTGCGCGACATTTCGGCTTCTGAAGGCGGCTCACTGATCGAGGTGCGCTCGGTGGAGCAGTTCTTTGATCCCGAAAAGAACATGTTCTTGCCCGATCGGTTCATCAAGGGCGAATGCCCCAAATGCCATGCCAAAGACCAATACGGTGACAACTGCGAGGTGTGCGGTGCGGTGTATGCCCCAACCGATTTGATCAACCCCTTCTCGGCGTTGTCGGGTGCCAAGCCCGAGCTGAAAACCTCGGAACATTTTTTCTTCAAGCTCTCTGACCCGCGCTGCGTGGCGTTTTTGAGCCAATGGACGCAAGACGG
>JBEGTA010000076.1:0-7284 GCA_041179665.1 Pseudomonadota bacterium | reverse complement strand
GCAGATGCGGCCTAAGGGGGAGCCGCCTTGGCCAAGCCGGGGCGCGCGGCAGGATGATCAGGGCGCGCCAGCGGCAGGGGTCTCTGCGACGAAGCCAATGCGGGACAGGCCGGCTTTTTGGGCCAAACCCATCGCCTCCACGACCCGGCCATAAGGCACCGATTGGTCGGCCCGCAGCTCCAACTCCGTCAAGGGGTTGCGCTTGGCCGCCTCTTGCAGCTTCAAGCGCAGGGCTTCGGCGGTCATGGGCCGGTCATTCAAAAACAAGGCCCCTTGGGCATCGACCACCAAGGTCACAGCTTGGGCCGAAGCACCCGCCTCACCCCCCTCGCTTTGCGGCAAATCCAAACGAATCGCGCTGGTCATCAAGGGGGCCGTGAGAATAAAAATCACCAGCAACACCAACATCACGTCCACCATCGGCGTGACGTTGATCTCGCTCATGGGCGAATGGGGTTTGCTGGACTGAAGGCGACCAAAGGCCATGGCTCAATCCTGCGGATCGGACAGCAGTCCGCGCAAATCGTGGGCAAAGCCTTCTAGCTCAGCCTCAATTTGGTGGATTTTGCGGCCCAAAATGTTGTAGCCCAACACCGCAGGAATGGCCACCGCCAAACCCGCGGCCGTCATGATCAGGGCTTCGCCCACGGGACCCGCCACCCGGTCAATCGTCAATTGGCCGTCTTCTGCCATGCCCGTCATGGCATTGAAAATGCCCCAAACCGTGCCCAACAGCCCCACAAAAGGCGAGATGGAGCCGGCCGTGGCCAGCCACACCTGGCCCCATTGCAAACGCCTCACCACACCTTGCAAAGCGTCACGCAAAACCCGGGTCAGTTGGGGATGCCGATCGCCTGCCGAGGCCAACGTGCCGCCCACTGGCAACAAAGTGGCTTCAAGCAACGGCGCCAAGCAAGCATCGCGGTCGAACTGCGAGACACGCTGACGCGCTTCTTCAAAAGTGGGGGCCTGCCAAAACGCCGCCATGCTGCGAGCCACGTCATGGCCCACCCGAGACAACAACCGCCATTTCCAGAGCATCACCACCCAACTGCCCACCGACAGCACCAACAGGGCCAAGGCCAGCACACGACTGACCCCATCACTGTGCAACAAGAAGTCGGTCAAGCTCATGTTTTGGTGGCCGCCTTCAGCGCAGGTTCAACACGTCAAACATGTCAAACAGCCCGCGAGGCTGGGTGGCCAGATAACGTACAGCGCGCAGGCTGCCCTGCGCATAAGTGGAGCGGCTGGACGATTTGTGGGTCACTTCGATGCGCTCACCAATGCCCGCAAACAACACGGTGTGGTCACCCACAATGTCACCGCCACGAATGGTCGCAAAGCCAATGCTGGAGGGATCGCGCTCACCGGTATGGCCATAACGCTCATAGACGGCGCAGTCTTTCAGGTCGCGGCCCATGGCTTCGGCAATCACCTCGCCCATCTTGAGGGCAGTGCCGGAAGGCGCATCTACTTTGTGGCGGTGATGGGCTTCGATGATTTCGATGTCGTAGCCAGTCGACATGGCTTGCGCGGCCATTTGCAACAACTTGAGCGTGACATTGACCCCAACGCTCATGTTGGGGGCCATGACGATGGCAATGTCTTTGGCAATCTCGGCGATTTCAGCTTTTTGGGCTTCCGAAAAACCGGTGGTCCCGATCACGGCTTTGACCCCCAACTCACGGCACACCTTCAGGTGGGCAAGGGTGCCTTCAGGGCGAGTGAAATCGATCAGGCAAGCCGCGTTTTTCAAGCCGGCATGCAAGTCAGACGTGACCCGCACGCCGCTGGATTTGCCCAAAGGGGCGGCGGCATCTTGGCCTTGTGCGGGGCTGGCAGCGATATCCAGCGCACCGGCCAGACGGCAATCGTCAGACGCCATGATGGCTTCGATGAGCATGTGGCCCATGCGGCCAGAGGCGCCGGCAACGGTGATGGGCAAATCGGTCATTTGAGTCATGTGATTTTCAGATGGGAAAAACGCACACCGTGTAACACGCGGCGCAAACAGCCGCCCCTTATCGGGGAGCAGGCTCGAGTGGTGGGTAGCTGGCAGGCAGTGGCGACTTGCGCTCGTCCACGGGCGAAGAGGGCTGGCTCGGGAACTTCTTCAAGTCTTCCTCAGAGGCCTGCAAATTCGGCACACGAACGCCTTTGCGCTTGGCCTCCAAGCGGCGTACAAATTCGGATTCGCTGGGCAAATCACTGCCCTCCACCGATTGCAAAACATCGCCTTTGAAGAACAACGTCAATTGAAAATTCTGTTGCGGAACCCCTTGCCTGCGAATGCTGAAGGCATAGTCCCAGCGGTCGGCATGAAACAGGCTGGTCACCAAGGGCGTGCCCAAGATCTCGCGCACCTGTGCGCGTGCCATGCCCAAGGTCAGCGCCTGACGCTGCTCTTTGGAGACAAAGTTACCTTGCACCACTTCAGGCACATAGGGCTTGAAGGTGTCGTTGTTGAACTTGGACAGTCCGCCGCAGCCCGCCAAACTGACACAGACGAGCAGCATGGCCAAGCGTTGGCCTGTCAGGGGGAAAGTCAGGAAAGCTGTCATGTTTTTGGGCAGGCCGATATGATCGGGTCATTGTAGCGGCAGCTTCTTGTCCGCACCGGTTCTGCAAACCCCGATACCCTTTCTCATGACCCAAATCGACGAACTGAAAAACAATGGTCTTAAAGCCACGCTGCCTCGGCTGAAAATCTTGGACGTTTTTCAGAGTGGCGCCCAGCGCCACATGACCGCCGAAGATGTGTTTCGCCACTTGCTGCTGGAGAACTCGGACATTGGGCTGGCCACCGTTTACCGGGTGTTGACGCAGTTTGAGCAGGCCGGCATCTTGAGCCGCAACCACTTTGAAAGTGGCAAAGCGGTGTATGAGCTGAACGAAGGGCAACACCACGACCACATGGTGTGCCTCGATTGCGGCCGCGTAGAAGAGTTTTATGACCCCGAAATCGAGTCACGCCAACAAGCCGTGGCCGAGTCCAAAGGGTTTGTGATTGCAGACCACGCCTTGAGTCTGTACGCCCATTGCATTCAAAAGCCCTGCCCGCATCGCCAAGGCTGAGCCTGGCCGCCCTTACTCCATGGCTCGGCGCTGCCGGTCAATGAACTCTTGGTAAGTGTCGATGCCGCGCATCTGCAAAATCGAGTTGCGCACCGCGGCCTCCACCAACACAGCGATGTTGCGACCTGCCACCACCTGCAAGGCCACTTTGCGCACCGGAATACCCAGCACATCTTGCACCAAGGGCTCTGAGGGCAACCGCTCGTAATCTCGCTCAAGTGTTTCTTTGCGCACCAAGTGGACGATGAGTTTCAGGCGCATTTTCCGGCGCACCGCGGTCTCGCCAAAAATGGCTCGAATGTCCAACAAACCAATGCCGCGTACTTCCAGCAGGTTTTGCAGCAGGTCTGGGCAACGGGCTTCGATGGTGGTCTGGTTGATGCGGTACAAATCAACCGCATCGTCAGCGACAAGGCCGTTGCCGCGAGAAATCAATTCCAGCCCCAACTCACTCTTGCCGAGGCCCGATTCACCGGTGATCAGCACCCCCATGCCCAAAATGTCCATGAACACACCGTGCATCGTGGTGCGGTCGGCAAAGTGCTTAGACAGGTAAGCACGCAGCACATCGATGACAAAGGCCGACGACTGATCGGTCGAGAACATCGGAATCTGGGCGCGCTCGCACATCGACAACAGGGCTTCTGGCGCGACTTGGCTATCGGCCAACACCAACACCGGCGGCTCAAGGGTGACGATGCGGGCAATACGGCGCGCGCAATCTTCGGCGGTAGAGTTGGTCAAATAGGCCACTTCGCGTGGGCCCAAAATTTGGACGCGATAGGGGTGGATGTAGTTCAAGTACCCCACAAGGTCAGCGCCTGAGCGGGCTTCCCGCACGGCCACCTCGTCAAAGCGGCGCTCTGACGCCCCCAAACCGGCCACCCATTGCCATTTCAGTTTGCTGCGGTGGTCTTCAAACAGGACGTCGGCGCTGATGACGGAAGGTTTCATCGCTGGGCTCCGACTTGAAAAGGATCAGGCGGTTTGAGCCGACTGCCATTGGGCAATCAGTTGGTGCAAATTGGTTTGTACCGTGCTGTTCTTGATGTTTTCACGCAAGGACGTGTCACTCAACAGCTCGGCGATTTCCGACAAAATTTCCAAGTGCTTTTGAGTGGCCGCTTCGGGCACCAACAAAAAGATCAACAGGCTGACCGGCTGCTCATCGGGCGCGTCAAAACCAATCGGCTGGGCCAGCTGAAAGACGGCGGCCATGGGCGCTTTCAGGCCCTTGATGCGGCCATGCGGAATCGCCACGCCATGACCCAAGCCGGTTGAGCCCAAGCGCTCACGCGCAAAAAGACTGTCGGTGACCAGCGCACGAGAAAGACCATGCAGGTTCTCAAAGAGAAGTCCGGCTTCTTCGAATGCGCGTTTCTTGCTGGTGGCTTCCACCCCAACAAGAACTTGGGCAACAGGCAATATGGATGAGAGACGATTCATGGTCGAGGCCGGATTATGCACCTCTCAGCCTCAGCCCAACGGGTGTCGGCATGATTCACAAAAAAAAAGGGCCGCAGACCGCGACCCTCGTTTCCCCTTAATGATTAAGTTGTCACATCATGCGCTTGGGCGCACTGTGGTGATGGTCGGTGATGCGGTCCTTGTGCTTGACCACTTGGCGGTCCAGTTTGTCCACCAAATCGTCAACGGCTGCATACAAATCTTCATGGGCACTTTCTGCGAACAGATCGTTGCCCTTGACGTGGATATTGCATTCGGCTCGTTGGCGCTTTTCCTTTTCTTTCTGCTTCTCGACTGTCAGCAGCACCTTGACATCCACCACTTGGTCGAAATGTCGGGTAATGCGATCAAGTTTCCCCGTGACGTACTGGCGCAGTGCCGGGGTCACTTCAAGATGGTGCCCGCTGATGGTTAAATTCATAGTCGTCGCCTCCATGGATCTTGGGTAGCAAAGCCCCAGCGAAGCAGGGCTCCGAAACCACCTGTTTTGGTGGTTCAACCCCACTATGCGCCCCGCAGATTTGAAAAGCAATACTCTTCAAAGTAAACCACCAGAAAGCTCAAGAATTGCCCCTGGACGGTGATTTCGGTGCTATCGTCCGAATTGAATTTCAAATTGAATCGGTTCAAGCCGGCGCAGCAGCAGGCGCACCATGCAGGCGCAAGCGACCCGCCAACCAGGCGCTGAGCAAACTGGCCAACACCCCCAACAGCCCCGCGACCCAATACCAAGTGAGGTGCCCTTGGTCATCGCGCCCGATGATCAAGCCGGCCACCAAGGCGGCCAAGCCCATCGAGGCGGACTGCACCGCCGAGTTGAGTGTCATGAATGTGCCCCGCAAGCGTGGCTCCACGGCCGAAGAAATCATGGCCATGCCCGGAATCATGCGCCCACTCATCACCGTGAACAGCAAGGTCGATATCGCCAGCAAGCCCCACAGCGGCAAGCCTTCCGACAAAGTGGTGGCCACCAGCGGCAAGGCCACGGCCACCGCCAAACGCTGGAACACGCGCACTTTGCCCACCCGGTCTGTCAGCCGTCCGAAATACCGGGCACTCAGCAAAGTGGCCACGCCACCGCACAAGTAAATCCAAGGCACCTCTGCGGTTTTCATGCCAGCATTGGCTTGCAAATAAATGGTGATGTAGGGAATGACCGTGAATCCGGCGAACATCATCAGGCCCGAAACTCCGAACGCCTTCAGGTGGTTCGCCTCAGCCAAGACCTGACCGATACCTCGCCACACACTGACTCGCTCAGGGTGATGCAGGTGGGCGTCAAGGCGTGGCAAAGTCTGCCAAGCCCCCAGCGCCAGCAACCCGACCAGCAATGCAATGCCGAAAAAAGGCGCATGCCAACTCAAGTGCGCCGCCAAGAACAGGCCCAAAGGCACCCCAGCGACCGTGGACACGGAAAAAGAAGTCATGACCACGCTCATGGCACGTCCGCGGCGCTCGAACGGCACCACATCGGCCACGATGGTTTGGGACAGTGCCGACAAGACCCCACCGAACAAGCCCGCCGCCACACGGGCCAGCATCAGCCAAAGGTAGTCAGGCGCCAGGCCGCAGGCCAGTGTGGCCAAGCCAAAAAGGAGGTACATGGTCAACAGCAACTGCTTGCGGCTAAAGCGGTCGATGTAGGTCGCTGCCATCAAGCCCGACAAGCCCGCCGACAAGGTGTAGGCCGAGACCAACAAGCCAAATTGCGCATTGCTGATGCCAAACAAGGCCGTGAATTGCGGCCCCAGCGGCATCATGATCATGAAATCCAAAATGTGGGTGAATTGGATTCCAGCCAGCGTGAAAAGCAGCCAGCGCTCGCGCCGAGGGGACAGTTGAGGGGTCATGAAGGGCCAATGAAGTTGCTTGAATCTAACACTTCAACCCCTTGCCTTGCCGCGACCGGTGCGATAATCCGCCGATTCACATTGGAGACACACTGCCGTGGAAACTACCCCGAGTCGGTAGCTTTCGAACGCACTGAGCAAACCGCCCATCGTTCGAAAGCTGCTAAATCAATTCGCCGCCCCTTTGAACCATTGGCACCTGGCCATTTTTCGGATTCGCCATGCTCAACATCTTCACACTCGCCAACGGACGACTCTTTCAAGAAGAGATCGAATCGCTGGAAGAACTCTCCCGTTTCCAGCCCATCTGGGTCGACCTGGAGTCACCAACGCTGGAAGAAAAACGCTGGATCAAACAGTATTACGGCCTGTCCATTCCTGAAGACGCGATGGACGAGGACATCGAGGAATCGGCCCGCTTTTATGCCGAAGACAACGGCGAGCTGCACATTCGCTCCGACTTTTTGATTGCCGATGAAGACGAGCCCCGCACGGTGCGCTGCGCCTTCATTTTGAACCAGCACAACGTCGAGTTGAAAAGTCAGGGCGTGCTGTTTTCCATTCACGACGAAGACGTGCCGGTGTTCCGCTTGTTGCGCATGCGTGCGCGACGCGCCCCCGGCTTGATCGAAGACGCCAAAGAAGTGCTGCTCAAGCTGTTTGATGCCGACGCCGAATACTCGGCGGACACGCTGGAAAACATTTACGACAAACTCGAAACCGCTGGCAAAAAAGTGTTGTCGGGCGATGTGACCGACGCCATGGCCAGCGAAGTGCTGGGTGCCATTGCACGGCAAGAAGATTTGAACGGACGCATTCGCCGCAATGTGATGGACACCCGCCGCGCGGTGAGTTTCATGATGCGCTCGCGCATGCTCAACGCCGATCA
>JBEGTA010000075.1:0-2752 GCA_041179665.1 Pseudomonadota bacterium | reverse complement strand
TCGAAATTTACGAATACAACGCCAGCTTTTTACACGCCAAAGTCGCAGTCATCGACCCGCACCATGAGCGGCCATGGGCCACTGTGGGCTCATCCAATCTGGACCCCCTCAGTTTGTTGCTCGCGCGTGAGGCCAATGTGGTGGTTGCCGACAAAGCCTTTGCAGAGCAACTTCACCAACGCTTGGCCCTGGCAATGGACCAACAGAGCAGCCAGGTGGTGGCCGCTGACTACACGCGCAGATCTTGGCCGCACAGAATTTTGGACTGGGTTGCCTTTGCCTTGATGCGATTGGCTTTGTTTTTGAGCGGCAACCGCTACTGATGCGGGCTTATCCCTCATCGGTCAGGCTTGCCCCCATGCTCAACCCCAAGGCCATCATGGGCGTTGCCAAGTACTTTCCGCAAGAGCAAAAATCGCTGTTAGGATGCTTGCCATGTTAATGAAAGCCCCAGACGCCATGACTGCTTCTGCTGCCACGCCCGAAGAAGAAGGCGTTCCTGTTTCGATGAAAATTCGCGAGCGCGTTTTGGCGGCTCGCAAGCGTTTTCACGCCAACGACAACATCTCTGACTTCATCGAGCCCGGCGAGCTGGAACTGCTGCTGGACGAAGTCACGGCCAAGATGTCGGGCGTGCTCGACAGCCTGGTGATCGACACTGTGAACGACCACAACACCGGCGACACAGCGCGCCGCGTGGCCAAGATGTACCTCAAAGAGGTCTTCAAAGGGCGCTATGTGCAAGGCCCAGAGATCACCGAATTCCCTAACGCCGAGCATTTGAACGAGCTCATGATCGTTGGCCCCATCACCGTGCGCAGCGCTTGCAGCCACCACTTTTGCCCGGTCATTGGCAAAATTTGGATTGGCGTATTGCCCAACGAACACACCAACGTGATCGGCCTGTCCAAATACGCACGTTTGGCCGAATGGATCATGGGGCGCCCCCAAATTCAAGAAGAAGCCGTGGTGCAACTGGCCGACTTGATTCAACGCAAAACACAACCCGATGGCCTGGCCATCGTGATGGAAGCCAGCCATTACTGCATGGGCTGGCGCGGCGTGAAGGACATGGACAGCAAGATGATCAATTCGGTCATGCGCGGTGCATTCCTCAAAGACGCGAACCTGCGTCGTGAATTTTTGGCCCTGATTCCCGGAAGGAACTGACCCATGTTGGTACGCTTGCTTTACGCCAGCCGCGCGGTGGATCCACGCCCCGAAACGATTGACTCCATCCTGGCCCAATCTCGCCAGTTCAACCCCAGCAGTGGCATCACCGGCATCCTGTGCTACGGCGGTGGCATTTTTTTGCAAGCCATCGAAGGCGGGCGCAATGCGGTGAGTGACCTGTATGGGCACATCCAAAAAGATTCGCGCCACAAAGAAGTGGTGTTGTTGCACTACGAAGAAATCAGCGAACGACGCTTTGGCGGCTGGACCATGGGTCAGGTCGACGCTTCGCGCGTGAACACCAACATCTTGCTCAAATATTCTGAGCGGGCTGAGTTGGACCCTTACAACGTCTCGGGCAAAGTTTCACTGGCCTTGCTTGAAGAACTGATGGCCACAGCCTCCATCATTGGCCGCGCCTGAAGCGATGCAGCTGATTGGCTGCGATTTTTCCAGCCGCCCGAGCCGGCGCAAGCCGGTGGTGTTGGCGATGGGCCAAGCCCAAAAAGGCAGGGTGCAATTGCAAGCCCTGCAGCACTTCGAGAGTCTCGACGACTTTGGCCACTGGCTGGCGCAGTCTACCGATTGGGTGGGTGGTTTTGATCTGCCTTTTGGCTTGCCCCGAGAACTGGTTGAAACGCTGGGTTGGCCCATCGAATGGGCCGCTTGCATGGACCATTTCTGCGCCTTAGAGCGCCCCAAGATTCGAGAGCAGTTTGCCGCGTTTTGCAACGCTCGCCCTGCAGGCGGCAAGTTTGCCCACCGCGCCACCGACAAGCCCGCCGGCTCCAGTCCGTCCATGAAATGGGTCAACCCTCCAGTGGCCTACATGCTGCATGCGGGGGTGCCACTGTTGCGCCAGGCAGGCGTTCATTTTCCAGGCTTGCATCACGGTGATGTACGGCGTGTGGCGCTAGAGGCTTATCCCGGCTTATTGGCGCGAGAAGTCTTGGGCCAGCGCAGCTACAAAAGTGACGACAAAGCCAAACAAACGCCCGAGCGATTGCTGGCCCGGCGGGAACTGCTGGGCGCACTTGAGCGAGGAGAGACTCGGCTGGGCCTGCGCTTGGTGGCCAGCAACGCACTCATGGGCCGGTTGGCCGACGATGCCAGCGGCGACGCATTGGACGCGACCCTTTGCTTGATACAAGCGGCTTGGGCACAGCAACAGCACGCAGCGGGACACCCGCAATACGGCCTGCCGCCGTGTGATCCGCTGGAAGGTTGGATCGTCACGGCTTGATCTTCCGGGTTAGTGAGATCCTTCACGATCACTGCTCTGGTTGGGATGACGATAATCTGCTGAAACTGCGAGATTTAAGGTAGCCCGCTATGACCGATTCAGAAAAACCGAAAGGCCCCGCCTCGTACTTTCCATCCATTGAAAAGAAGTACGGCCAGCCCATCGCGCATTGGCTTGATTTGCTCAAATCAAGCAAGGGCATGAAGCACATGGAGATGGTCAATTGGCTCAAGACGGAGCACGGCATGGGACACGGCCACGCCAATGCCATCGTGGCTTATTGGATGGCTTCGAAAAAGTGACTTGAATATTCTTCAAGTCAGTGATTCTTGTCTG
>JBEGTA010000074.1:0-4755 GCA_041179665.1 Pseudomonadota bacterium | reverse complement strand
CGCGCGGATGCGCGCCGGGTCCTCGGTGCCCAGCTCCTTCATCACCTCCAGCGTTCTCTTCACCACGCGCCCGATGCCGGTCTCGCCCACGAACATGTGGTGCGCTTCCTCGGTGAGCATGAAGCGGCACGTGCGCGCCAGCGGGTCAAACCCGGACTCGGCCAGCGACAGCAGCTGGTACTTGCCGTCACGGTCCGTGAACATCGTGAACATGAAGAACGACAGCCAGTGGCTGGTCGGCTCGTTGAACGCGCCGAGGATGCGCGGCTTGTCCTGATCGCCCGAGCGGCGCATCAGCAGCTCCTCCGCCTCCTCGCGACCGTCACGGCCGAAGTAGGTGTGGAGCAGGTAGACCATCGCCCACAGGTGACGGCCTTCCTCGACGTTGACCTGGAACAGGTTGCGCAGGTCGTACTGGCTCGGCGCGGTCAGGCCGAGGTGGCGCTGCTGCTCGACCGATGCCGGCTCGGTGTCGCCCTGGGTCACGATGATGCGGCGCAGGTTGGCGCGGTGCTCGCCAGGCACGTCTTGCCAAGCTTTTTCACCGATGTGGTCACCAAAATGGATCTTGCGGTCTTGCTCGCCGGGGTTCAAGAAAACACCCCAACGGTAGTCACGCATCTTCACGTGGCCAAACTGAGCCCAGCCTTGCGGATCAACGCTCACGGCGGTACGCAGGTACACGTCCATGTCTGTGGAACCTTCGGGGCCCATGTCGTCCCACCAGTTGATGAAGTTGGGTTGCCACTGTTCCAAGGCACGTTGCAAGGTGCGGTCTTCGCTCAGGTTGACGTTGTTAGGAATCTTTTCGCTGTAGTTGATACCAGACATGAGAGTCTCCAGAATTAAAGCAACGGTGGGGTCAAATTTCGGTTGCAGCCAGCACCACCGGGAAGCCGGCTGCACAACGCAAAAACATCAAACGCGGTTCATGTCGAACTGAACTTTTTCGCCTTTGCCATACACCTTCAAGGCACCCTTTTCACCCACCGCGTTGGGGCGCTGGAAGATCCAGTTTTGCCAAGCGGTCAAGCGGCCAAAAATGCGGGTGGCCATGTTCTCTTTTTGCGCAAAACGCAAGTTGGCTTCCAGACCAGTCAAGGCGTCAGGCGACATGGCGCTGCGCTCTTCCAGAGCCAAGCGAATCTCGTCGCCCCAGTCGATGTCATCGGGTGCTGCTGTGACCAAGCCCAAAGCCAAGGCGGCATCGGCATCCAAGGCTTGACCAATGGCGGCACGAGCGGCTTCCATGGCGGGCACTTCTTCGTAAAAACGGCGCTGCAAGCGGGTTTGGTCGTTCACCATCGGGAAGAAACCAAAGTTCATCTCGCTCAGCTGCATCTTGGGCGCTTTGTTCGCGTCGTCGGGCAAAGCCAGCATGTAGGTGCGGTCAGCGCAGAAAGCCAATTCGGCCAATGTGCCCACAAAGCAAGAACCTTCTTCGACCAAGACAAACAAGCTGCGTGAAGTCACATCCATGCGGGCCAGCGTGCGGCGCAAGTGGCCAATGGTTTCACGCACAAACCAGTGGTCTTTGTGCGCCAACAAAGCGGCATCGGCCGCCAGCACGTGGGCGGCATCACCCGAGGTTTTCAAAATCCAAGTGCCCATGTCCAGTTCGTTGGTGCGCATGTGCAAGATGGCGTCGTCCAACTCGCGCACCATTTGCAGAGGCCACCAGTTCACACCTGCGGCCTCAATGCCGGCGATGTCACTGGCAGGTGCCGCAGCAGGCGCCTTCACAGTGAAGGTGGCGATGCGCTTGGCGCGGTCAATCTCGACGCTCACATGGGTGTAGCTCAGGCTGTCGGCGGCAATGCTGCGGTTCAAGGGCGTCAAGGTCACGCCTTTGGCACCGACGGGGCGCTTGCTGGTGGCCGCCAACTTGACCGCGCGCGCTTGCACGGCTTCTTTGAAAACAGCGGGTTTGGCAACCGCATCGACGAGACGCCAGTCGACGGCTTTTTGGCCGCGCACACCTTCGACGCTGGTGCAGAAAATATCGGCCAAGTCGTGGCGCACATGGCGCTTGTCGGTCACGCGGGTCAGACCGCCTGTGCCGGGCAACACGCCAAGCAAGGGCACTTCTGGCAGAGACACCGCGCTGGAGCGGTCATCGACCAAGACGATTTCGTCGCAGGCCAAAGCCAACTCGTAGCCGCCGCCAGCGCACGCGCCGTTCAAGGCCGCGACAAACTTCAGGCCGTCGTGTTTGCTGGAGTCTTCAATGCCGTTGCGGGTTTCGTTGGTGAACTTGCAAAAGTTGACTTTCCAGCCGTGTGTCGAGACGCCCAACATGAAGATGTTGGCACCCGAGCAGAAGACACGGTCTTTCAAGCTGGTCACCACCACCGAGCGCACTTCTGGGTGCTCAAAGCGGATGCGTTGCAATGCATCGTGCAACTCAATGTCCACGCCCAGGTCGTAGCTGTTCAACTTGAGTTTGTAGCCAGGGCGAATGCCGGCATCTTCGTTGATGTTGATCGACAGCGTGGCAATTTCACCGTCAAAAGCCAGTTGGATGTGTTTGTATTGAGCGGGGTTGGTTTGGTAATCAACCTGAGGTGCTGTGGTCATGGTGGTCTCCGAAGAAGCGGGTTGGATTTGATGTCGGTCAAAAAATGCATTTCAGTGCATGTTGATCTGAAGTTTAGTGCAGACCACATGACTCTGCAACATGCACTTTACTGCATTTACTAAGTATTTACCCTAGTAAATGACATTTCCAAACCCGCCTCAAGCGGCCCTCTGCACCTGTTGGCGAACCGAAGTACGCAAAGCCTCAAAGGCTTGGTCTTCGGTGCGGCCACTGGTGTTGATGGACAAATCGGCTTTGGAATAAAAAGCCGAGCGTCCTTCCAAGATGCGCTTGAGGTCTTCCATGGCCTCTTTGCTGGCGGCCATGGGACGCATGTCGCCTTGCGCCGCCACGCGACCCATGTGGTCAGCGGCATCGGCTTGCAACCACACCGTGGTGCAATGCGACAACAACAGGTTGAAGTTGGCCGAATCGGAGACCAAGCCCCCTGGTGTGGCAATCACCACTTCAGGGTAAATTTGAATGGCTTCCTCCAAGGCGCGACGCTCATAACGGCGGTACGCATTCGCGCCATAGAGGTTGTGGATCTCGCTGATTTGACAGCCTGCAAACTGCTCAATTTGGCGGCTGAGCTCAATGAACGGAAACCCCAAATCTTGCGCCAAACGCTGGCCCAGCGAGGTTTTGCCTGCACCCCGCAAACCAATCAAGGCGATGCGGTTTTTGCGCTCTTGCGCGTTGCCCCCCTCGCCAAACATGTCGCCCAGTTGCACTCGGGCTCGGCGCAAATCGGCCTCGCTGCGCTTGGAGAGCAACTCTCGAATCAGCAACCATTCGGGGGATGTGGTGGTCACATCGCCGAGCAACTCGGCCAATGAACATTGCAAGGCATTGGCCACCTGCAACAAGACCAACACCGAGACATTGCCTGTGCCGTACTCGAGGTTGGCCAAATGGCGCTCGGACACATCGGCCGCCACCGCCACGGCACGGCGCGTCATGCCTTTGCGCGAACGCAAATTGCGCACCCGCTCGCCCAGCGCTTCCAGAAACGGACTGCGCTTGGCCTCGGACTCGGCGGGCTCCATCAACATGGATTCTTGAGATGTCATGCTCAACCTTTGACGAAAAACCTAGGGAAAACCCTTTAAATTCAACAAACACAAAACATGCACTTTATTGCATACTCGGTGGCAAGCACAATAATGCATCAACTGCTGTTTATACCGCCAAGTGAGCCAGATGAACAGTCTTTTGTAGCAAAACAGTGCATGCGACCCGCCGTCTTGACGCCCGTCAACGGCCCACGTTGACTTGAACAAAACTTCAGAAAGCCACGCACATGACCCGCTCTTTGCTTCCCAACTTTTTTGCCGGTCGCTGGCAAACCGGCACCGGCGAAGGCACGCCCTTGTTTGACCCGGTGCTGGGCACCGAACTGGCACGGGTGTCAAGTGCGGGCCTCGATTTGGCCGAAGGTTTTGCCTTTGCGCGCACCCAAGGCGGCGCGGCTTTGCGTGCACTCAGTTATGCACAGCGGGCCCAATTGTTGAGCCAGATTGCCGAAGTGCTGCAAACCCACCGCGACGCGTATTTCGACATTGCCACCGCCAACAGCGGCACTGTGGCCAATGATTCAGGGGTGGACATCGATGGCGCCATCTTCACCTTGGGTTATTACGCCAAACAAGGCGCCGCCTTGGGTGAAGCCAAGTTGATTTTGGATGGCCAACGCATCCGCATGGCCAAAGACCCGGTCTTCCAAACCCAACACATTCAAGTCCCCACGCAGGGCGTGGCGCTGTTCATCAATGCTTTCAACTTCCCCAGCTGGGGACTCTGGGAAAAAGCCGCGCCCGCTTTGTTGTCGGGTGTGCCCGTGATCATCAAGCCCGCCACCGCCACCGCATGGTTGACCCAGCGCATGGTGCAAGACGTGGTCAACGCCGGCATCTTGCCGGTGGGCGCGTTGTCGGTCATTTGCGGCTCGTCGGCCGGCCTGATGGACGCTTTGCAGCCCTTTGATGTGGTCAGTTTCACAGGCTCTGCCGATACGGCCAAAATCATCCGCAACCACCGCGCGGTGAGCGAACTTTCGGTGCGTTGCAACATCGAGGCCGACAGCCTGAACAGCGCCTTGCTGGCGCCCAACGCCACGGCCGAGAGCGAGGCTTTCACCTTGTTGGTGAACGAAGTCTGCCGCGAGATGACCGTCA
>JBEGTA010000073.1:0-3923 GCA_041179665.1 Pseudomonadota bacterium | reverse complement strand
TCTTCTCGCAGCAGGAGGCGATCGGCCATTTCAATTTGCGTGACCTGCGCCCCCAAGCGCGCAAAGCTTTGTGACAACTCACAGCCAATGGGCCCGCCGCCCAACACCACGATGCGGCGAGGCAACTCGTCAAGCTGGGCCAAGGTGTCCCACAAGGTGTCGCTGGTGACATAGCCCACGTCTTGCAAGCCCGGCAACTGCGGCACCACAGGTCGCGCGCCAGCGGCAATCACGATGCTGCGCGCCGTGAGGCGTTGCACTTCGCCGTTGTTCAGCTTGACTTCAACCGTCCAAGGGTTGACCAACTGGCCATGGCCTTGCAAAACCTCAACGCCCAGAGCGGTGTAACGCTCTAGGCTGTCGTGCGGTGCCACGGCAGCAATGATTGCGTGCACCCGTTGCATCAGTGCTTTGAAGCTGAAGTCGGGGGGCGTATCGCTCAGCCCGTAGCGTGCACCGTGCTGCATTTGGTGCGCCAACTTGGCGCTCTTGATCAGGGCCTTGCTGGGCACGCAGCCATAGTTCAAACAATCGCCGCCCATTTTGTGCGCTTCGATCAAGGTGACCTTGGCTTTGACTGCGGCCGCAATGTAGGCCGTGACCAGTCCCGCCGCACCAGCGCCAATCACGATCAAATTGCGGTCAAACTTTTTCGGCTTCACGCTGGCCCATCTTGCATAAACCTGGCGTTGGCGAATCGCCGCTACCCCGCGTTTTGCGAACCATGGAAAGACCGCCAGCAACAACAAACTGCCCAACAGCGCGGGGCTGAAGATGCCTTGCGCCGAGTCGAGTTGCGCCAATTGGGTGCCTGCATTCACGATCACCGCCGTGCCCGGCAACATGCCCAGTTGACTGACCGCATAGTAGGTTCGCGTTTTCATGCGCGTGAGGCCCATCAACAGGTTAATCAAAAAGAACGGCACCACCGGTATCAAGCGCAAGGTCAACAGGAAATAAGCGCCTTCTTTGTCTACCCCCGCATGGATCGCCTTGAGCCGATGGCCAAAGCGAGACTGAACCCAGTCACGCAACACAAAGCGCGAGGCCAAAAACGCCAAGGTGGCGCCCAAGGACGAAGCAAATGAAACGAGCAGCAGCCCCCAACCCAAGCCAAACACCGCACCACCCGCCAACGTGATGACCGTGGCGCCCGGCACCGACAAGGCCGTGGCCAGCACATACAAAGCAAAATACAGCGCCGCCACCGTGAAAGGTTGCTGCGCATGCCAAGCGGTCAATGCGGCTTGCTGGGCCTTGAGTTGCTCAAAGCTGAAAAGTTGCCCCACGTCGAGCGCCAGCGCCACGCCCAACAAAAGCGCGAGCAACAGCAAAACAAAGACTCGACGTTGACGCATACATCTCCAAAGTGGCCAAGGGTTGGCACGGGCATTTGAACAGAACGGCTGCCCGCGGCTTCAAGGCAAAGACTTGAGTTTTTGGTAGCCCCACACCACCCGCATGGCGGTGGTGATGGCGCACAGCACCGAAAACCCATAAGCCAGTATCGCAAAGTGCTGCGGCCACCAACACATGGCCGCAAAGACTGCAATGGTTTCAGTGGCCTCGGTCAGGCCGCCCAAAAAGTAAAAGCTTTTGCCAGGCAACGCCGTGTCGCCCAGTTGCCTTTTTTCAGCCAGCACTGCAAACGCCAAAAAGCTGCTGCCCGTGCCCAAGAAACTGGCCAACAACACCGCCGCAGGCAAGGCGTTGGCCACCGGGTCGGCCAGAGCAAACGCCAAAGGCACAGCGGCATAAAACAAAAAGTCGAGCGCAATGTCGAGAAACCCACCCGCATCGGTGGGGCGCGTCAAACGGGCCACAGCCCCATCTAAACCATCCAACAAGCGCGAGGCCAACAACAAAACCAAACCCAGCCCAAAGGCCTGGTTGGCAATTGCAACGGCAGCAGCCATGCCCACGCCAAAACCCAAACCCGTGAGGGCATCCGCCCCCCATCCGGCCCGCAACAAAGCACGGCCCACGGTCTGCAACACGGGCGCCAACATGTTTTGCACAAGTCGGTCAAGCATGCAACTCTCCTGGCCCGATGGGCGCGGTCAAGGTGACCACCCGGTCGGGGTCGGCGATGTCTTGGGCATCGTGCGTGACCAGCACCACCGGAATCTGCCGCTCGCGCACATGGGCAAACACCCACGGCCGCAACTGCGCGCGCAAAGGTGCGTCGAGTTGAGAAAACGGCTCGTCCAACAGCAAGGCTTTCGGCTCGGCGAGCAAGGCGCGCATCAGCGCCACTCTGGCCCGTTGACCACCCGACAAGGTTGACGGGTCGCGTGGCCCCATGTCTGCCAAGTCGGCCTCTTGCAAGGCCTGTTGCACACGGGCTTGTCGCTCGGGTTTGGGCACGCCGAGTGGCACTGCAAAGAGCAAATTTTCGGCAACGCTCATGTGCGGAAACAACAGCGCATCTTGGAACACCAAACCAATGCCGCGCTGGTGGGTGGGCCACTGCGTCACATCACACGGGCCAAGCTGCACACGCCCGACAAACTGCAATGGCAACAGGCCCTCAGACACTTGGCCCAACGTGCCCGCGATGGCGGACAACACCCCGCTCTTGCCACTGCCGCTTGGGCCCATGAGGGTCATGATCTCGCCTGCCGGCACCGACAGACGCAAGCCTTGCACCAACGTTTGGTGGGCGGTGCCCAAGCGTTCGATGTCCAGTTGCAGGGTGCGGTTCATGGCAGGTCTTTCTGAAGGCCGATCTTCTCAAATTGGCGAGGACGACCCCACACACTGGCCAGTGCAAACGCCAACATGGGCAGCAGCATTTGCAATGCGGCATAGGCGCTCATGAGCGAGCGCTGCCCGCCCGATGCGAGCGTGACCGCTTCGGTGGTGACGGTGGCAAAGCGACCCGCCCCGACAAACAGCGTGGGCAAATACTGCGCCACACTGACGGCAAAGCCCACCGCCCAAGCCGAGGCCAAAGCACCTCTGAGCAGCGGCCACTTGATGCGAAGCCAATACCGCCATCGACCATGCCCCAAGCTCGCCACCACGGCCCACTGGCGTGGGTCCACCGCTGAATAAGCGGGCTCCAGAGCCAACAAGGTGTAGGGCAACACCATGACCGCGTGCGCGATCAGCAAACCCAGCCACTGCCCTTCTAAGCGCCACTGCAAGGCCAGGCTGTACAAACCCACTCCCCACACCACCGATGGCAAAACCAGCGGCAACAACCAAAGCGGCCGGCAAGTGTGTTGCCACCGCCGAGGGCTGATTTCAAGCCATGCCACCGACCACAGCAGCCCCACACTGGCCGAGGCCAAGGCCAAGCCCAAAGTGGTGACGACGGTGCTGCTGCTGTCCAAAACAGTGGCCCATGCATTGAAGGTCCACTGCGCGGGCCACAGTTGCGGAAAAGGCCAAACCCCCACCACACTGCCCACGGCCAAGGCAGCCCAAATGGCGGCATACACCAGCGCAAACCCCAGCGAAAACACCCGCCCCAAGCCCAGCCCGCTCGGCCACCATGAGAGTTGCAACGCTGGTGCCATTTTGGACAGCTGCACCCAACCCCACGCCAGCAGCGCCACACTCAGCGTGAGCGCACCGGCTGCAGCGGCCCCCTGCGCTTGCACTGCCACATCGGCATCGCCCAGCCATTGCCACGACAACACCGCCAAGGTGGGGGGGGAAGCCGGCCCGATGATGAGGGCCATATCGACCACGGTGAGCCCATAGGCCAACACCGCCAGCAAGGGCCAGCGCAAGCGGGGCGCGAGTTGCGGCCACACCACTTGGGCGAAGGCCTGTTGCGGGGTGCGTCCCAAGGTTTGGGCCACGGCCGCTTCGGCCTGCCAGCGGCGGCGCACATCGTCGCGCTGCAATTGGGTAGCCGCTAGCCACAACAAAAACGGCACTTCTTTCAACCACAACGCGAAGATCAAACCCAA
>JBEGTA010000072.1:0-3719 GCA_041179665.1 Pseudomonadota bacterium | reverse complement strand
GAAGGCACGCGTCAAACCTTGCAACTGCAACAACTGCTGATGCTCAACGACTGGGAAGCCATGGCTATGGCGGCCCCGGCGCTGCAAGGCCATGATTTGCAACAAATCGGCTCTGGCGAGTCTGTGCCCAATGCCCCGAAAGGCCTGATTGGTCCCGGCACCGGGCTGGGGGTTTCTTCGCTGGTGCGCTCTCGCCAAGGCGACTGGGTGCCCATTGCAGGCGAAGGTGGGCACGTGAGCATGTCGCCCACCTGCGATCGAGAGGCCGATATTTTGCGAATTTTATGGCGCAGTTTTTCGCATGTCTCGGTCGAGCGCGTGGTCTCGGGCATGGGCCTAGAAAATCTCTACCGCGCCATCTGCGAACTCAACGGCACCGAAGCCGAACCGCTGGTGGCCGCGCAGGTGACCGAGCGCGCACTTGCCGCGACAGATGTGGCCTGCGAAGAAGCACTTGAACGCATGTGCCGCCTGCTGGGCAATGCGGCGGCCAACCTCGCGGTGACCTTGGGCGCGCGCGGCGGCATCTACATTGGCGGAGGGGTGATCGCGCGATTGGGCGGCTACTTTGAACACTCAGGATTTCGCTCTGCGTTTGAAGCCAAAGGCCGCTTCGAGAACTACATGAAGCGCATTCCCACTTTTGTGATTCGTGCTGAACAACCGGCCTTGATTGGTTGCGCCATGGCGCTTGGGGTGCAACCCGGGCGCGGCTGAGCGCCCAGCCGAGGCCTCAAACGCAAAGAGGCGCTTCCTGCATTTGCTCCACCTGCTCTTGCAGCATGAGCACTTGTCCGCGCCAGTAATCGGGCGTGCCAAACCAAGGGAAATTGATCGGAAAAATCGGGTCTTCCCAACGCCTGGCCAACCATGCGCTGTAATGAATCAGACGCAATGTGCGCAACGGCTCGATGAGCTGCAACTCAGCTCGGTCAAAGTCTCTCACCTGCTCATAGCCCTCCAGCAAGGCCGACAGTTGCAGCGTGCGTTGCCGGCGGTCTCCCGACAACAGCATCCACAAGTCTTGCACCGCGGGCCCCATCCGGGCATCGTCCAGATCCACAAAGTGCGGCCCACCGCCGGGCAGCTCGACAGGCGTCCACAAAATATTGCCCGGATGACAATCGCCGTGCAGCCGCAGAATGCCGCGGTCTGCGGCCCCTTGGCGAAAGGCCGCTTCGATGAGCTGCAGCGCGGGCACCAAGGCCTCGCGCCATTCGCGCTCGACCTCGAGGGGAATCATTTGGTGAGTGGCCAACCACTCGGCAGGCTCCAGCGCAAAGGTCGAGACATCCAGCTTGGGGCGGTGCACAAAAGGCTGGGCCGCACCCACGGTGTGAATGCGCGCCAAAAAGCGCCCAATCCACGCCAGCACCTCCACATCGTCCAACTCAGGCGCGCGGCCACCGCGCAGGGGACTGATGGAAAAATCAAACCCCTCGGTTGTGTGCAAGGTCTTGCCATTCAACACCATCGGGGCGACCACCGGTACCTCGGCGGTCACCAATTCAGCGGCAAAGTGGTGTTCTTCCTGAATCTGCTCACGGCTCCAGCGGCCGGGCCGGTAAAACTTCAAGACCACCGCCGTAGCACCCTGCACAGGTTCATCCAAATGGGCGCGGTAGACGCGGTTTTCGTATGAGCTGAGCGCCAACAAACGGCCATCAGGCCAGAGTCCAAGCTCGGTCAAGGCGTCCATCACCCGGTCGGGGGTGAGTTCGGCGTAAGGGTGCACTGCGTTCGAATCGTTCATGCGCTGATTGTGGCGCACGCCACCGCAACGCAACGCGAATGCCACCCCAACGCCTGTCCAGCGCCGGTTCAGCGCTGGTTCAGCGCTGGTTTAGGCCGTTCAGTAGGTGTAAACGCCTTGCCCGGTTTTGCGTCCCAAACGACCAGCTGCCACCATTTCTTTCAGCAAGGGGCAAGGCCGGTACTTGCTGTCGCCAAATTCTTTGAGGTAAACCTCCATCACGGCCAGACACACATCCAGGCCAATCATGTCGGCCAGCGCCAGCGGGCCAATGGGTTGGTTGCAACCGAGCTTCATGCCAGCGTCGATGTCTTCGGGCGTGGCCAACCCTTCGGACAAGACAAACAAGGCCTCGTTGATCATGGGCACCAAGATGCGGTTGACCACAAAGCCGGGCGCGTTTTTCACCGTGATGGGCGTCTTGCCCAGGGCGGTGGCCAGCGCATGCACAGCGTCGTGCGTGGCATCGCTGGTTTGCAGGCCACGGATGATTTCAACCAAAGCCATCATCGGCACTGGGTTAAAAAAGTGCATGCCAATGAATCGGTCGGCGCGTTGCGTGGCAGCGGCCAGCTGGGTAATGGAGATCGATGAGGTGTTGGATGCGATGATCACTTCGGGCGCCAACAGGGCGTCAAGCTGCTTGAGAATTTTGACCTTCAGGTCTTGGTTTTCGGTAGCGGCCTCAATCACCAACTGGGCTGATTTCAAATCGTCATAAGAGGTGCTGCCCTTGATCAAAGCCAAGGCCTGGGCCTTGGCAGCTTCGGTGATTTTTTCTTTTTTCACCAAGCGGTCCAGGCTGCCCGAAACCGTGGCGATGCCTTTGGCCACAGCCGCCTCTGAGATGTCCACCATCACCACTGGAATGCCAGAAACTGCACACGCTTGTGCGATGCCATTGCCCATGGTGCCTGCGCCAATGATGCCGACGGTTTGAATGCTCATGCTCAATCCTTGAATTTGAAAAAGGGAGAAAAATCAATCTTAGCGGTCGTTGGGGCCAAATGGCTGACAACCATCGGCCGATGAGTAAAGCGTCCGCGTGCTCAACTGCGGAATCTTTTGCGTGTCAACGCCAGCGCTACCCAAAACGACGCACAGGCCACCCCGGCCAGCACCAACACCAGCCGCACCGGCTCTTCGGGCCAGCGGTCCAAAAACATGGGGCGCACCAGATCCACAGCCACCGACAGGGGCAACCAGTCGGCAACGACGCGAACAAATCCTGGCAATTGCTCACGCGGAAAAAAGATGCCCGAGAGAAACATCATGGGTGTGAGGAACAGCGTGAAATAATAGGTGAAGAAGTCATAGCCCTTGGCCAACGCGTTGAAGATCAGCGCCATGCAACTGAAGGTGATGCCCACGCCCAGCAGCACCGGCCACGCGGCCAACAATTTCCAGCTGTGGCTGATGCCCAAGACCAACATGACGCCCAAAATGGCGGTCACCGTGAACAAGGCTTTGAATGCGGCCCACAGCATTTCTGCCAACACCACGTCGTCCAGCCGCACAGGGGCGTTCATGATGCCGTCCCAAGTTTTTTGTACATGCATGCGTGAGAAGGCCGAGTAAAGGGCCTCAAAGGTGGCTGCGTTCATGGCGCTCATGCAAATGCTGCCACTGGCCAAATACAAGATGTAAGGGACTTTTTCGCCCCCCATGTCGATTTGCCCGACCAAAGAACCCAAGCCGTAGCCAAAGGCCACCAACCACATCAAGGGCTCGGCAATGTTGCCCACCAAACTGGGGATGGCGAGCTTTTTCCAGACCAGCCAATTGCGCTGAAAAACGGGCCACCAGCGCATGGACAAACGGGGCGCGGCCCACACATTGTTTTGTATTTGGCTCATGGTTCAAGCTTCCTCACGGATCTGGCGTCCGGTTAATTTCAAAAACAAGTCTTCCAAATTGGAGGGGCGGTGCAAGGTCCGCAGCGCAGGCCAGGCCTCCAATGCGTGCA
>JBEGTA010000071.1:0-6630 GCA_041179665.1 Pseudomonadota bacterium | reverse complement strand
AGATTGGCCTGCAAGTGAACAAACAGTTTGCCCGGCCAGAGCACATCATGTATTTGGGCAATGTCAAAGAATTGCGCCAAGTGGTCGAGACAGACCGCGTTTGGCGCATTGGCGCCGCGGTGTCGCTGACGCAAGTTGAAGCGTTGATCGCCAAAGCCTATCCCGACTTTGCCGAGGTGCTGCGCCGCTTTGGCTCACCGCCGATCCGCTCGACAGCCACGCTCGCGGGCAACATTGCCAACGGCTCTCCGATTGGCGACTCCATGCCATGTTTGCTGGCGCTGGGTGCCAATTTGGTTTTGCGCCGCGGCGAAAAGACGCGCAACGTCTTGCTGGAAAATTTCTACACCGGCATGAAAAAAAGCGTGTTGGAAGCCGGCGAGTTCATCGAAGCGGTCGAGCTGCGCAAGCCTGTGGCCGGACAAGTGTTCCGTGCGCACAAAGTGAGCAAGCGTTTTGAGCAAGACATTTCCGCCACCTGCGCGGCCATCAGCTACACCCTGGAAGGTGGAAAACTGAAGGGCGTTAAATTGGCCTACAACGGCTTGAGCCCTTTCCCCGCCCGTGCACCTCAGCTGGAGGCCTTGCTGGAAGGGCAAACGCCATCGAGTGTGAAAGCCGCCGATCTGGATGCCGCGATTGCTGCCAGTTTCACGGCGCGCGACGGCTTGCGAGCCACTTGGGCCTATCGCGCTTTGGTGGCGCGTAATTTGGTTTTGGAATTCATTGAAGAACAAACGAAAGAGGTGGCTTGAATGAACGCTCCTACCCCACTTAAAAATCTGTTGCCCTCTTCGGGCGTGCAGCAAGGCACCGATGTGGTTCACGAGTCGGCGCACCTCCATGTCACGGGCAGTGCGACTTACATCGACGATATTCCTGAGCATGCGGGCACCTTGTATGCCGCTTTGATTTTGTCGCCCGTGGCGCATGGCGAGTTGATTGGCGATGGCATTGACCGCGCCGCCATCTTGAAAGAACACGGCGTGGTCGCGGTCTACACCGCGAAAGACATTCCCGGCGAAAACAACTGTGGCCCCATCGTGCACGACGACCCGTTCTTGGCGGCTGGCAAGGTCGAGTTTGTGGGCCAGGCCGTGGCGGTGGTGGTGGCGCGCGACATGCTGTATGCGCGCGAAGTGGCCAAAAAAGCCAAGGTGCTGGTGAAAGAGCTTCCTCCCATCTTGACGGTCGAAGAGGCGATGGCTGCCAACAGCTTCATCATGCCGGCCAAGGGCATCACGCGCGGCGACGCTGCAGCGGCCATTGCCCATGCGCCTCACAAGATCAAGGGCACCACCCGCACTGGGCAACAAGAGCAGTTTTATCTGGAAGGCCAGATCACCTATGCGGTGCCCAAAGAAGATGGGCAGCTCACGCTGTATGTGTCCACCCAACACCCCGATGGTAACCAACGCGAGGCCGCACACGCCTTGAACTTGCACACCAACGATGTCGAGGTCATTTGCCGCCGCATGGGCGGTGGCTTTGGCGGCAAAGAGGGCAACGCCAGCATCTTCAGCCAAAGCGCCGCCTTGGCCGCACACAAGCTGGGCAAACCCGTCAAGCTGCGTGTCAACCGTGATGACGACATGACGGTGACCGGCAAGCGACACGATTTCCGCATCGATTACGAGGTGGGCTTTGACGATAACGGCCGTGTGTTGGGCGCCGACATCACGCTCATGTCGCGCTGCGGCTACAGCACGGATTACTCTGGCCCAGTGAACGACCGTGCGTGTTTGCACATCGACAACACGTATCACATTCCTGCGCTCAAGTTGGTCAGCCACCGCTGCAAAACCAACACCCAAAGCGCGACTGCTTTCCGTGGTTTTGGTGGCCCACAAGGCATGTTTGGCATCGAGACCGTGATGGACGAAATTGCCATGACCTTGGGCAAAGACCCCCTGGAAGTGCGCAAGCTCAACCTCTACAAAGACCCGGCCATCAGTGGCACGCCTGACACCATGACGACCCAATACAACCAGTTGATTGAAGACTGGGTGGGCGACAAAGTGATCGATCAGGTGGAGCGTGAATCCCAATACGCTGAGCGCCGCGCTGCGGTGCAAGCCTTCAACGCCAAGAGCAAAACCCGCAAGCGCGGTTTGGCCTTGGTGCCCCTGAAGTTCGGCATCAGCTTCACCGCCACGCACCTGAACCAAGGCGGCGCATTGCTGGTGGTGTACATGGACGGCTCGGTCAGCTGCAACCACGGCGGGACCGAAATGGGCCAAGGCCTCAACACCAAGATGGCGCAGGTCTGCGCCGATGGTTTGGGCATCAGCGTGGACCATGTGCGGGTGACCGCCACCGACTCACAAAAAGTGCCCAACGCCTCGGCCACATCGGCTTCGAGTGGCGCTGACATCAACGGTGCGGCCATCATGAATGCGACCGCACAAATGCGTGATCGCCTGAAGCCGGTGGCGGCCCGCATGTTGGCTTGCAGCGAAGCCGACGTGACTTTCGCGAACAACGAAGTGCACGGCGGCGGCAAGGCCGTGAAGTGGGCCGATGTGACCAAGCAAGCGTGGTTGGACCGTGTGGGCTTGTCGGTGACAGGCTTTTACATGACGCCTGAAATCAAATACGACTTCACCACATTGAATGGCCGTGCTTTCTATTACTACTGCTACGGCGCGGCCGTCAGCGAAGTGGAGATCGACACCCGCACCGGCGAGTGGTGGTTGAAGGCCGTGGACATCGTGCACGACGTGGGCCGCAGCATCAACCCGGCCATTGACAAGGGCCAGATTGAAGGTGCTTATGTGCAGGGCATGGGTTGGTTGACCATGGAAGAGTGCATTTGGGACAAGAAGGGCAAGCTGCTCACGCACGGCCCCAGCACTTACAAAATTCCGGTGGCTGGCGATATTCCCGAACACTTCAAGATTTCGTTGTTCGACAACGCCAACCTGAAACCCACCCCTTTCAACAGCAAAGCCACCGGCGAGCCGCCTTTGATGTTGGGTCTGTCGGCTTTCTTTGCTTTGCGCGATGCGGTGGCCGCCAGTGCGCAGCACAAGTCGGTGGTTTACATGGACGCGCCGGCCACACCCGAGCGCATCTTGATGGCTTGCGAAAAAGCCAAGGCCGCAGCAGGTCTTTGACAGAAGTTGCGGGAAGCCTGATCTCGTTTCAGGCATCCTGCGGCTTTTCACCCACACGGATTTCAGGAGCAGTCCATGTCAGAAGACACCAGGTGCTGTGGCACCGGCACTTGCATCATCAACGCCGAAGGCGTTTGCTGGTGTGGCCAGCGTTGGGACGGCGAAAAAATGTGCTTTCCTGAGTCCACCGAGACCCCTGCTGCTGCAGCGCCCGTGTCGCCTTCGGCAGCGTCTGAGGCAAATCGTCCGGCCGATTGAAAACGCTGAAACAGCGGGTCTCAGTCTTGACCTTCGGTCAGCGTGTCCAGTTGAAAGCGGCCACTTTTGTGCCACAGCCACACATCGGTGTAGGTCACTTGGCGCATGTGTTTGGGGGCCGGGTAGGGCGCCGCTGATTTCACCATCCGCTCAATCTCGGCCATCACCATCGGCGCGTGTTTCGGTGCTCGCATCCAATGGATGGCCTTCACTTCACCTCGGTGGTCAATGTCCACATTCAACACCCCCACGGCTTCCAGCATGGGGGGCAAGCGACCTTTGTAGATGCGATGGGCTTGATGGCCATACAAATGCGCCGCAGCGTCTTTTCGGTATTCTTTGCTGGTGCGCGCCAAAGAGGTGGGGCCGGTGTATGCCGGTGGAGCCTCGGGCGCTTTCACCACGGCGGGGGGCGGGGCTTGCACTGGCGGTGCTGGCGGAGCGGGGGGCGCTGGCGGAGGTGGTGTGGTGCAGCCACTCAACAAAAGCAGCGGCAGCGCAATGGCACAGACGCCCAGCCATGGCACGGTGACGGCATTTTGAATCTGTCGCAGATGAAGGCTCATGACACGTCCCAGTCCTTGGCATACTCGGTAGTGGCAAATATTTTGGCATTGACACGGTCTGAAAGGCAATCACCTTTGAGACCCTTGTTTGAACGGACAACAAGATTGAACTGGACAGAGCAAGCCTTATCGAGGCTAAAGACCGATGCTGCGGTGTTGGTGAGCGTGTTGTCGACACAAGGCTCAGTGCCTCGTGGGGCGGGGACCCGCATGGTGGTCTTTGCGCAAGGCGAACAGGGCACCGTGGGCGGCGGGCATTTGGAGTTTCAGGCCTTGGCCCATGCGCGGTTGTTGTTGCAAGGCAAAACCAGCCAAACAGAACTGCGCCATGTGTTGGGTCCCAGTTTGGGCCAATGCTGCGGCGGTGTGGTGGCCTTGGGGTTTCAAAGGGTCAGCGCGGACGACTTGCCCCAAATGCGAGAAATCTTGAAGCCCAAGCTGACCCCCTTGGCGTTGTTCGGTGGTGGCCATGTGGGCAAAGCGCTGGTCAAGACCTTGGTGCCTTTGCCCTTTGGCGTGTTGTGGGTGGACAGCCGCGATGAAATTTTTCCAGATGACATTCCCGCCGAGGTGGTGTGTGAGCACTCCAATCCGGTGCAAGCGGCGGTGGCCGATTTGCTGCCCGGCAGTCGGGTATTGATCATGAGCTTTAGCCATGCCGAAGACTTGGACATCGTGGTGGCTTGCCTCAAACGCCTGCGTGAAAAAGACGACTTGCCTTTTGTGGGCCTGATTGGCAGCCAAACCAAATGGGCCACCTTCAGGCACCGCCTTGAAGAGCGGGGTTTCACTGCGCCCGAGATTGCGCGCATCACTTGCCCGATTGGGGTGCCCGGCATCAACGGCAAAGAGCCTGAAGTGATCGCCGTGGCGGTCGCCGCACAACTCTTGCAAACGCTTTGAAGGCGGATTCTGGTTTTCCCTAGCCATTGGCGGCCAGCAAGGCTGGAATCAGACACTTAAACTGTATACACTTCGGTGCACTGGTCGCAGCGGCGCAAGAACCTTCGGGTTCATGTTCGCGACCGAATGACCGCTCACAGGGCCCGCGGTGGTGAGCTGGTTGGAGAGTCCTTCATGGAAACGTATCTGCTGGAATGGGCCAATCTGTTGTTGCGATGGGTGCATGTCATCACCGCCATCGCCTGGATTGGCTCCTCGTTTTACTTTGTCTTTCTCGACAACAACCTGCAAAAACCCAACTCGCCCGATTTGCTCGAAAAAGGCGTGGGCGGCGCGATGTGGGCGGTGCACGGCGGTGGTTTTTACAACCCCCAAAAATACATGGTGGCGCCCAAAGTCATCCACACCAAACTGCACTGGTTTTATTGGGAAAGTTATTCCACGTGGCTGAGTGGCTTTGCCTTGTTCACGGTGTTGTATCTCTGGAACGCGGGCACCTTTTTGATCGACAAGTCCTTGATGGACTGGACACCCGTGATGGCCGGCAGCGCTGCCGTGGCTTTTTTGGTGGCATTCTGGTTTATCTACGACATCATTTGCCGCTTGTTTGGCTTTCGCAAAAACGGTGAGCTGATCGTTGCTGGTTTGATGATTGTGGTCGTCGCGTTTGCTTCTTGGTTGGCCAATGAGTTGTTTGCGGGCCGCGCCGCATTTCTGTTGGTGGGCGCCATGATCGCCACGGCCATGAGCGCCAATGTGTTTTTCTGGATCATCCCGGGGCAACGCAAAGTGGTGGCGGCCATGACCAGCGGTGAAAGCTACGATGCCAACGCCTTGGCCATTCATGGCAAGCGTGGCAAGCAGCGCAGTGTGCACAACACCTACTTCACGCTGCCCGTGATTTTTGCCATGCTGAGCAACCACTACAGCTTCTTGTACACCCACGAACACCGCTGGGTGCTGCTGTTTGTCATGATGTTGGCGGGTGCGCTGATTCGCCAGTTTTTTGTGCAGCGCCATGGCTACCACTTGGGCCGCGCCGCCAACCCTTGGCCTTTTGCCGCCGTGGGCGTGGTCATGATTGTTGGGGTGATCGTGGCATTGCGCCCAGCGCCGCCCAAAGCCTCTGCCGCACCGGCCATGCCCGTGAACTTTGCCCAAGTGCAAAGCCTCGTCGGTCAACACTGCCTGGCGTGCCATGGAGCGCAGGTTCAAATGAAAAACGTGCGTTTGGACAGCCCTGAGTTGATCAAGCAAAACGCGCAAAACATCTACCAACAAGTGGTCGTGACCAAGCAAATGCCCATGGGCAACACGACAGGTCTGACCGAAGAGGACCGTGCCCTGTTCGGCCGTTGGTTTCAGGCCGGCGCCAAGCTCGACTGAGCTCGAAGCGTGTTCAGCCCGTATGCATTCGCAGGCTTGAAGACCGGGTTTTAGCGGGCGCTCAAGGCCAGTTGCATCGCCAACTGGTTGTGCCGCTCGATCAGCGGCCCCATGTCCACTGTGGTGATTTGGCCTTGGCGCACCACCACACGGCCATTGATCACGGTGTAGTCGGCGTTGTCGCTGGTGCACATAAGCAAAGCGCCGACCGGGTCGTGCACCGCGCCACCGGCCATGCTCAGCGTGTCGGTGCGAAACAGCGCGATGTCAGCGCAATAACCGGCCTTGATTTGTCCCAACTCGTGGCCACGCCCCAGCACTTCAGCGCCACCCCGGGTGGCCAAGCGCAAGGCATCGCGGGGTGTCATGTCGGCGGGGCCATGGTTGCAACCCATGGGCTC
>JBEGTA010000070.1:0-5507 GCA_041179665.1 Pseudomonadota bacterium | reverse complement strand
ATGTGATTGTTGACTTTGCCAGCGGCCAACGGGCGCTGTTGGAGTTGTGCATGTTTGCCGAGGGCGCGCGTTACCAAGAAGAAATTTCGGTGGTGGGGCCGAAGGGCAAAGCCGAATGTTTCGTGCCTGGCCCCGGCCGTTTTTGGCCCGCGCATTTGGGTGCGGCCCCCGTGCCCAAAGTGGTCATCAGCCCGCGCGATCCCAAAGGCCCCTGGGAGTTGGATGTGCCGGTCGACCCCGTGGCCCTGGCGGCAGGTGACCACAACGGCTCCACCCTTTACCAACACCAACGCTTCAACGCCGTGGTGCGCGGCGCAGGTGAGGTGGAAGTCACGCTGAACGATGGTTTGGCCGCCGTGATGATGGGCTTGGCCGCGCAGGAATCTGCCCGCACTGGCCAAGCCATCAGCTTGCTGGAGGGCGACTACGCACTGTCCCAACCCACTTGGGGTCGCAACTGATTCGCATGTCAGCCCAGCACTTGCTTCAAAAACAAGGCAGCGCGTTGCCAGTCCAATGCGGTCATGGCATGACCGCCGCTTCGGCTGTGCCAACGCAGACGCTCAGGGGCCGCTTGCCAAGCGGGTTGCAGGTGTTCAAACGTCGCCCGACTGCCCGCAGGGTTGGCCCACAGGTCGTCCTCGGCCTGCAAAATGCACAAGCCCCGTGGCGCCAGTGCATGCAGGCCATCCGCAGGCCAATTGTTTTGCTCACAAAGCGCTTGGTGTTGGGGGTGTTGCGCCAAGGGCGACAACCAATGGGGAAACCGCTCAGCCAAATCGGCCAGACTTTCGGCGCCGGGTTGGGCGGGTTGCAATCGGCTCACGCCACCAGTGCCCGAGTTGTGCGACACCAGCGCCTGAATTCGAGAGTCCCACAGCGCCGCCGCCATGGCTGCTTTGCCGCCACGCGAGTGCCCAATGACCCCGATTTTGGGTGCCTGCAACGCCTGCTCCAAAGCCGTGATGCTGTAGCCCATGCCCCAAGCCCACACGGCGGTCGCCGACCAAGGCACTTCGGGCCAATGCTGATGCACCGGCCCACCGCGCTGGGCGTCGGGGCCATCCCAAGCCAAACCCACCCGATCAAACCAAGCCAAGGCCACCCCCTGCGCCAGCACCGCCTGGATCGCGGCCTCATTGACCACCTGGGGCCAACAGCCATCGGGGCTGAGCAGCGTGATCTCGCTCTGTGGGCCCAAGGGCTCGGCCCGGTACAACAGCCACGACACCCAAGCGGGCTGCCCCACGCTGACCTGCCAAACACTCACCCGGTGTTGGGCGCCTTGCCATTGGTGGGCCAACACCACTTGGCACGGGTCATCTTGGGGTGGCAAAGGCCCAAACAGGGCGCTGAGAGCATCCAAATGTGGCGCAGAATGCGTCGAAAATGGGGTCGAATCATTCATCATTCGTACAAACGATAGTTGTTTTTTCCAGAGCTTGCTCTACATTTTGTTCCATCACCACAACCGGAGACTTTCAATGAAATCCATTCAAATCACTTCTCTCGCTTTGGCCCTGGGCCTGACGGCCATCGCGCCCTTGGCCATGGCTGGCGAAGTCCGCGTCATGTGCTACCAAGACGGCGTGGAATGCGACGTGACAGCCGAATTGGCGAAGCGCTTCGAAGCGGCCAATCCCAACACCAAAATCATCATCGACACGGTACCTTACAAAACCGTGGTTGAGCAATTGCCCGTGCAACTGGCTGCAGGCCAAGGCCCTGACATTGCCCGCGTGACCGACTTGGGTGGTTTGTCCAAGTTTTATTTGGACATTTCCAAAGACCTGAAAAACCGCAAATACTTTGACGACAACTTTGGCGCCACCGCACCTTGGCTGCGCCCCTCGGCGAACGACAAGGGCATCTACGGCTTCATGTCCCAGCTGACCATGACCGGTCCGTTTGTCAACAAAACATTGTTTGAACAAGCCAAAGTGCCCATGCCAGGTGCCAAAGCCACCTGGGACCAGTGGGTGGCCGCTTCGCGCCAAGTGGCCAAAGCCACCCAAACCAAAGCCTCGATTGCTTGGGACCGCTCGGGTCACCGCTTCGCTGGCCCTGCCATCAGTTATGGCGCCAAAATTTTTGATGCCAAGGGTGAGCCCATCATCGATGCAGGCTACAAAACCGCCGTCAACAAGTTTGTCGATTGGCACAAAGACGGCACCATGATGCGCGAAGTCTGGGCCGGCTCGGGTGGCTCGACCTACGCTTCGTCGATTGACGAATTCATCAACGGCAACGTGGTGATGGTGTTGGCCGGCAGCTGGCAAATCGGCAACTTGCAAAAGAAAGTCGGCACCAATTTTGATTGGGTGGCCGTGCCCAACCCCTGCGGCCCAGCCGCTTGCTCTGGCATTCCTGGCGGCGCCGCTTGGGTGGCCCTGAAGACCAGCAAGTCGCCCAAAGAAACCGCGGCCTTCTTGGAGTTCATGGCTTCTGAAACCGCTTACGCTGAATTCACAGCCCGCACCAACAACATTCCTGCGCATGCTGGCTTGGCCAAAAAAGGGATCAACTACACCAGTGCCGATCCTGCATCCAAAGCCGCTTTGGGTGTGTTCGGCGCTGGCGTGAGCACCCTTTCTGCAACGGCTTACCAGTTCCAAGGCTTCAAGTTCAACCGCGCCATCATGTTGCCCACGGTCACCCGCGTGACCCAAGCCATCGTGGGCGAGATGAGCACGGACGAAGCTGTGAGCAAAATCAGCGCCGACATGAAGGACGCGATCCAGCAAGCCCAGAAGTGATGGCGATCGAGGTGACACGCTTCAGCGTGTGAACCACAGGGGCATCCAAGGGATGCCCCTTTTTTGGAAATCTCTCCCGTTTCGGCGCCTTCCGTTAGAACGAAAGTGGTCAATGACCTTTCTTGCTTATTTCTTCAACCTGTTCGAGCCGCTGTTCAAGCTGGGCCAACGGCTGCTGGGTGTGCAGCGCTTGGGTTGGCTGTTTGTGGCGCCGAACCTGCTGGTTTTTGGCCTGTTTTGTTTTTTGCCGATCATGATCAACGTGGTCTATGCGACCACCGGTGGCGTCAACTTGATGCCTTGGGAGCGGCCCTTCACGGGCACTGAAAATTTTCAAATTTTGTTTGAGTGTGGCAACTACACCGACTTGTCCACCTGCCGCAAAGACATCTTTTGGCGCGCCATGGGCAACACCCTCAAGTTCAGCCTGATTCAGGTTGGCTTGATGGTTTTTTTCGCACTCATCACCGCCTTGGTGCTGAACCGAAAAATCATAGGCCGTGGCTTTTGGCGCGGGGTGTTCTTTTACCCCGTGTTGTTGTCACCGGTGGTGGTGGCGCTGATCTGGAAATGGTTGCTGCAAAGCCAAGGCGCTTTCAACGCGGGCCTGATCGCGATGGACGCTGCGCCCATCGAATGGTTGACCCAAGCCGGCTGGGCCTTTTTCTGGGCGGTGTTTGTCTCCATTTGGGCGCACATGGGTTTTTACACCCTGATTTTGTTGGCCGGACTGCAGGCCATTCCCAAGGACTTGTACGAAGCGGCAGAGATGGACCGCGCCTCGCCATGGCGCACCCTGACCCGCATCACCCTGCCCTTGTTGCTGCCCAACTTGGTGGTGGTATTGGTGTTGGCCGCCATCAGAGCCGTGCAAGTTTTTGACGAGGTGTTTGTGCTGACCGGCGGTGGGCCCGGTTCGGCCACCACCTTCATCGTGCAGTTCATTTATCAAACCGGTTTTGCCGAACAAATTCACCTGTATGGTCTGGCGGCTGCCGCCTCGCTTGCCCTGGCGCTTTTCTTGATTTTGCTGACGTTGGCGCAACTGCGTTTGACACGTGCGAATGAACTTGGACAAAAGGCACGTTGATATGAACTGGTTGAACTTCCTTCTCAGAACCCGAGGGCAGCGGCAGTTGCACTGGACCGACACCGTGAGCTACCTGTATTTGGTGGTGGGCTTGTTCATGATGTTTGCACCCGTGGTGTGGCTGGTCATGTCGTCCTTCAAAACAGAGGCCGCGATAGCGCAATTTCCGCCGAGCTTCTTGCCCTACAGTCAAAAATCGGTGAGCGTGCCGGGCCATGACAAGCCCCTGCCACTTTTCACGGTGACCATGGAAGACGGCAGCAAACGCGAGATGGTGCAAATCAACCGCATTGGCATCAAAGCCAACATGGTCGATCCGGCCCAACCCGAAGAGCGCATCTCGGTCAACATCAACCAACGCCAGCCGGTGAATGAGTTGAAGTGGGCCTGGAACAACTACACCGACCTGTTCGGCAAATTCAGTTTTGGCACCTATCTGTGGAACAGCGTGTTCATCACCGTGGTCGCCACCGCCTTGACATTGCTGTTCAACTCGATGGCGGCATTTGCTTTGTCCAAATACCGTTTCAAAGGCCAAAAGTTTGTCTTCTTGTTGATCATTGCCACCCTGATGATTCCGCCCACCATCATTTTGGTGCCGGTGTTTTTGGTCATCAACCAAGTCGGTTTGCTCAACAGTTTGTGGGGGGTGATCTTGCCCGCGGTGGCCACGCCCACAGGCGTTTTCCTGTTGCGGCAATACATGCTGACCATCCCCGACGAGTTGCTCGAAGCGGCGCGCATGGACCACGCCAGCGAATGGCGCATTTACTGGCGCATTGTGTTGCCACTGTCTGCGCCCGCATTAGCCGTGTTGGCCATCTTCTCGGTGATGTGGCGTTGGAACGACTTTTTGCTGCCGCTGATTGTGTTGTCGCAAAACGAATTTTTCACGCTGCAACTGGCCCTGAATTCTTTCCAAGGTGAGCTCAACACCCAATGGCATTACCTGTTGGCCATGACGGTCATCACCTTGCTGCCAGTGACCTTGGTTTTTGCCTTCTTACAACGCTACATCACCACGGGCATTGCCGGTGCGGGTGTCAAGTAACCCCTTCTCGATTGGACTCTCGCGTGTCAACCCTCACCCTTCAAGCCATTCACAAAAAATTTGAGCAAACCCATGTCATTCATGGCGTTGACCTGGAAGTCAAAGACGGCGAGTTTGTGGTCTTTGTGGGGCCCTCGGGCTGCGGCAAATCCACCTTACTGCGCATGATTGCGGGCTTGGACGAACCCACCGACGGGCAAATTCTGATCGATGGTGACAAGGTCAACCACATCGGCGCTGCCGACCGGGGTTGTGCCATGGTGTTTCAGTCGTATGCGCTCTACCCGCACATGACGGTCTATGCCAACATGGCATTTGGTCTTGAAAACGCCAAGGTTC
The DNA here is from genome assembly GCA_041179665.1 of Pseudomonadota bacterium. Classification (GTDB taxonomy): domain Bacteria; phylum Pseudomonadota; class Gammaproteobacteria; order Burkholderiales; family Burkholderiaceae_C; genus Limnohabitans_A. Next base: position 271 of record JBEGTA010000070.1, on the reverse strand, counting down.
CCAAAGCCGACATCGAGAAAAAAGTCCAAGAAGCCGCCGCCATGTTGCGCTTGGACGAGCTGTTGCAGCGCCGCCCCACGCAACTCTCCGGCGGTCAGCGTCAACGCGTGGCGATTGGCCGCGCCATTGTGCGCAACCCCAAAATCTTTTTGTTCGACGAGCCCTTGTCCAACCTCGACGCCGAGCTGCGGGTCTCGATGCGCACCGAATTGCGCGAGCTGCACCAGCGCCTCAAGTCGACCATGATTTACGTCACGCACGACCAAGTGGA
>JBEGTA010000069.1:0-14725 GCA_041179665.1 Pseudomonadota bacterium | reverse complement strand
CAACTGTTGGGGCCCGGCCAAAGCATGGCGAATTTGCCAAGCCTCACCTCACTGAGTGATGCGGTGAAGCTCGCCTTTCATTCGGTGGACCGCATTGGGCCCGATCTGCGGCTGATATTGCGCCGCGCCTGACCATCGCGGGTCAGTCTCCGCCCATTCAAGCCTTAATAGGTCAGTGTCTTCACACCCTGCGATGTGCCGAGCAAACACACTTGGGCTTTTTGTAGCGCAAACACCCCCACCGTCACCACGCCTGGCCATTGGCTGACTTGGGTCTCAAATGCCACCGGGTCAGCGATGGTCAAGCCCTTCACATCGACGATGTGTTGGCCGTTGTCGGTCACCAAGGGTTGGCCGTTTTTCAGGCGCACAGATGCCACGCCGCCCATGGCCGCAAACTGCCGAATGACGCGGGCCGTAGCCATAGGAATGACTTCAACGGGCAAAGGAAAAGCCCCAAGCGCCGCCACCAACTTGCTCTCGTCGGCAATGCAGACGAACTGCTGGCTTTGCGCGGCCACAATTTTTTCGCGGGTCAGCGCGGCGCCGCCACCCTTGACCATGTGCCCCTGCTGGTCAATTTCGTCGGCCCCGTCAATGTAGACCGACAAACGCTCCACATCGTTGCTGTCAAACACCGGTATGCCCAAAGCTTTCAGGCGCACGGTGGAGGCTTCCGAACTGGAAACGGCGCCTTTGATCTGGTCTTTCATGCTGGCCAATGCATCGATGAAATGGTTCACCGTCGAACCGGTGCCCACGCCCACAATTTCACCGGGCACGACGTATTTCAGGGCAGCTTGGCCCACCAGGGCTTTGAGTTCGTCTTGTGTCATGGGGTCAGATCCGGGTCATTCAAAGATAAGGGTTCAGGGTTTGAGACAATCGGTCGAAATCTCAACGCTCATTGCCCCGGAATTATCCAATGTCCCTGATCCCCTACGCCCTCGCCCGCTCCTTTTTGTTCAAAATGGACCCCGAAGAGGCCCATGATTTGACGATCGAGGGGCTTGCGCGGACCCAAAACACCCCGTTTGATCGGTTTTACCGACAGCCATTTGTCGAACAAGCCGTCGAGCTGGCCGGCTTGCACTTCCCAAACCGGGTGGGTTTGGCGGCGGGTCTCGACAAAAACGCCCGTTGCATCGATGGCTTGGGCGCCATGGGTTTTGGCTTTGTCGAAGTAGGCACGGTCACCCCCAAAGCCCAACCGGGCAACCCCAAACCCCGCATGTTTCGTTTGCCTCAGGCCCAAGCGCTGATTAACCGCTTGGGGTTCAACAACGATGGGCTGGACGCCTTCATTGCCAACGTCAAACGCTCTAAGTTTCGTCAACAGGGCCGGTTGCTGGGCCTGAACATTGGCAAAAATGCCGCAACGCCCATCGAAAACGCCACCGACGATTATCTGATCGCCCTGGCGGGTGTGTACCCGCATGCCGACTATGTGACGGTGAACATCTCCAGCCCCAACACCAAGAACTTGCGTGCCTTGCAAAGCGATGAAGCGCTGGACGGTCTGTTGGGCGCCTTGGTCGCCAGGCGCGAAGAACTGGCCACCGAACACGGCCGCCGCGTGCCCATGTTCTTGAAAATCGCGCCCGATTTGGACGAAACCCAAGTGGGCGTGATTGCCGCCACCCTGCAAAAACACGGCATGGATGGCGTCATTGCCACCAACACCACATTGGCGCGTGATGCCGTGAGCGGCCAGCCCCATGCCGAAGAAATGGGCGGTTTGTCGGGGGCGCCGGTGCTGGACAGCAGCAATCGCGTCATCCGCTTGCTGCGCGACGCATTGGGCCGCGACTTTCCCATCATCGGGGTGGGCGGCATTTTGAGCGGTCACGATGCCATCGCCAAAATCGAAGCCGGCGCCGACGTGGTGCAGATTTACACCGGCCTCATCTACAAAGGCCCAGCGCTGGTGACCGAAGTGGCCAGCGCGCTGCAGCAGATGAAGCGCTGAAAAAGCACAGGACGCACAGACCGAGAGAAGTCCGTCAGGCTCACGACTTTGCCCTGCTTCGCAATTCTTTTGTCGTGCGTGCGAGCGGACGTCCCTTTTATCTGATTGATCAGGATAAATAGAAAGTGTGACTTAGGGGCTGATGGGTATTGCGCTCAAAGCTTCATCACACGCAGCGCGTTAATCGCCCCTCAAATGTGAGCGCTCAGTCTTTGAAATACACCAACTGGTGGGTGCTCGCGAGCAACTGCCCCTCAGGACTCCAGAGTTCGCCGGTCTGGTCAAAGTAACCGTTGCGGTAATTCAGCGCCTTGGCCACCCCCAGCACATGGCGCTTGCCCACTTGGGCCAACAAAGCACTGTCTGCGTGGAAATAGGTGGTCAAGGTCACCGTGCCGATGGGGACACGACGGCGACGGCGAATGTAAATGCGCGGAAAAAAACTGTCGCTCATGGCCGCCAGTGAGGCAAAGTCCATCGGCCGTTCAGGCTCGTCACGCACCCACAAGCACGATCGTGAATGGTTTTGCTCTTGCTCATCAAATGCGGTCGGAAAAGCGCCCTCAATAAAGCGCATGTCATAGCACTGCGGCCAAGCGGGCATGCCTTTGACAGTCATGCGGGCCAACGCCTCGGGGCCGGGCTCTGCAGAGGGCATCTTGGCTTCGACGTCTGACCAGGTGGCGCGTCGAACCGCGAACACAGCCGTGGCAGTGGCCACCACGCCCTCGGCTTGGTGTGCTTCGATGATCCAGTGCTGGGTGGAACGGTTGGTGCGTGCGGGCCTTGCCAAAAATCGAATCTCACCATCGGCCACTGGTGCTGCAAAGTTGACCGTCAGCGCCACGGGATCGCCCAAGCGCTCGGGGTGCAGCATGGCCGCTTGCAGCAACTGCGCGGTGGTGGTGCCGCCAAATGGACCGACCATGTTGGCGTAGGCCGGGTGGGTTTTGCCGGTGAATTCGTGGGGCGCGTTTGGGTGTGCAAAGGCGCGCAGGTCAATGGCTTCGTCAAGTGGGTGCATGAATCGCATCATGGCGCAGAGCCAGGGATCCGCTTGTCACACACAGGGCAACACCCAAAAAATCCATTAAATAGCGTTACTTAGTATCTTTTTGTAACAATTTTTAACTCACAAAGGATAGACTCACGCGGCCAACATCCGTTGGTTATTCACTCTCTTGGAGTCCATGATGAAAAAATACGGCGCTGAATTTTTTGGCACATTTTGGTTGGTGTTGGGCGGCTGCGGCAGCGCAGTGCTGGCAGCGGCATTCCCCCAACTGGGTATCGGTTTTGCGGGCGTTTCGCTCGCATTTGGTTTGACCGTGTTGACCATGGCTTTTGCCATTGGCCATATTTCGGGCTGCCACCTGAACCCCGCTGTCTCGATTGGTTTGTGGGCCGGCGGTCGTTTTCCTGCCAAAGAATTGGCCCCCTACATCGTGTCGCAAGTGCTGGGTGGCATTGCCGCCGGTGGCGTGCTGTACCTCATTGCCAGTGGCAAAGTTGGTTTTGATGTGGCAGGTGGTTTTGCCTCTAACGGTTACGGCGAACACTCCCCTGGCGGCTACAACATGGTCTCGGCTCTGGTGACAGAAGTTGTGATGACCATGATGTTCTTGTTGGTGATTTTGGGCGCAACCGACAAACGCGCGCCGCAAGGCTTTGCCCCCATCGCCATCGGCCTGTGCTTGACCTTGATCCACTTGATCAGTATTCCAGTGACCAACACTTCGGTGAACCCTGCCCGCAGCACGGCTGTGGCTTTGTATGTGGGTGACTGGGCTGTGAACCAGTTGTGGTTGTTCTGGGTAGCACCTATCGTCGGTGCTGTTTTGGGTGCACTGGTTTACCGCCAAATCGGCGGCGAAACCAAAGCCGCTTGAACCATCTCACAAGGATGCGTTAACGGCTGCAAAAAGAAGGGTCACGCACCGTGATCCCGCCAAGGCCATGCAGATGCAAGCTCACCCTTGTATCTGCATGGCTTTTTTGTGCGGCAAGTGCCTTACTCAAGCAAATGGGCCACGTACTCGCCAATGGCGAGCGAACTGGTGAGGCCCGGCGACTCGATGCCCAGCAAATTCACCAACCCCGGTACGCCATGATCCGCAGGGCCTTGAATCATGAAGTCGGCAGCCGCCTCATGCGGCCCATTGATTTTGGGGCGCATGCCGGCATAACCCGGTTGCAAGGCTCCGTCTTGCAAATCGGGCCAGTAGCGCCGCACCTGTGCATAAAAAGCATCGCCGCGCTCTGGGTCTACTTGCAGGTCTTGGGGGTCACTCACCCACTGAACGTCCGGGCCAAACTTGGCCTGTCCGCCTAAATCGAGCGTGAGGTGCACGCCCAATCCAGCGGCTTCGGGCACGGGGTAAATCAACCGCGAAAAAGGCGCTTTGCCCGCCAGCGTGAAGTAATTGCCCTTGGCGTAATAGGCCGTAGGCAGCAGCTCCTTGCGAAGCCCTTGCATACGGTGCGCCAAGGCCACAGCGGTCAATCCGGCAGCGTTGACCAACACTTTGCACGCCAACTCGGTCCCGTCTTGCGTGCGCACCACGATCGGGTGGGTGGCCGTGCCTTGCGACAAGTGAATGTGCTGCACCGGCGAAACCAGCGCCAGCAAACCACCGGCATGTTCCAAATCACCTTGCAAGGACAACATCAAGCCATGGCTGTCAACCACCCCCGTGCTGGGCGACAGCAAGGCCGCCTCGCACGACAACGCAGGCTCTAGCGCTTGGGCGTCAGCTGCGCTCAGTTTTTGCAGGTCGTGCACTCCATTGGCCGATGCTTTGGCCATGATGCCGTCCAGTTGCGGCACTTGCAGCGGCTCGGTCGCCACAATCAATTTGCCCAACCGCTGGTGTGCCACACCCCGCTCAGCGCAATAGGCATACAACAGCGCTTTGCCTTGCACACACAAACGGGCCTTCAGCGAGCCTTGAGGGTAATAAATGCCGGCATGGATAACTTCGCTGTTGCGCGAACTGATGCCGGTGCCGATCGCCCCTTCGGACTCCAGCACCAGCACTTCTCGTCCCGCCCGAGCCAACGCGCGCCCGACCGCAAGGCCAACCACGCCGGCACCCATCACCACTGCATCTGCTGTGTCCACGCTCACCCCCATTGCTGACTGCTTGCATCCAATTGTGGCGCAAGCTCCACACTTTTTTGCGGCTGATATGCCGTCTTGGCTGTGCGCCAGCAGCTCTGCGTTGACAACTTGATGGCCAATGTTCATGGACCACCGCGTTGTTGCCGTCGTGATGTGGCCCCTGCCATGACACCCGAAAGACAGACACCAAGCCTCAAGCCATGCAGACTGGGGCCCATTTCAACCAATGGAGTCTTGGATGTCTTTATTCAATCTGAATGGCAAAGTCGCCGTCGTCACCGGCTCCAGCAGGGGCATTGGCCGGTCCATCGCACACCAATTGGCCCAGCAAGGCGCCAAAGTGGTGGTGTCCAGTCGCAAACAAGAGGCTTGCGAATCCGTGGTCAAAGAGATTCAGGACGCAGGCGGTGAAGCCATGGCGATCGCGGCCAGCATTTCCAGCAAAGAACAGCTGCAAAACCTGATCGCGCAGACCCGTGCAGCTTGGGGACCGATCGATATTTTGGTGTGCAATGCGGCCACCAATCCCTACTACGGCCCCAGCACGGGCATGAGTGACGAAGTGTTTGACAAGGTCATGCGCAACAACGTGTTGTCCAACACATGGCTGTGCAACATGGTTTATCCGGACATGAAGGCCCAAAAAGACGGCGCCATTGTGATCGTGTCCTCGATTGGCGGCTTGCATGGCTCGGCCATCATTGGGGCTTACAACATCTCCAAAGCGGCAGACATGCAATTGGCACGCAATTTGGCGGTCGAATGGGGGCCCGACAACATCCGCATCAATTGCATTGCCCCGGGCCTCATCAAGACTGACTTTGCCAAAGCGCTGCACGAAGACCCGGTGCTGAGCGCCAAGTACAACAGCGAGACGCCGTTGCGCCGCATGGGCGAGCCCGATGACATTGGCGGTGTTGCGGTGTTTCTTGCCAGTGCGGCGGGGCGCTACATCACGGGGCAGACCATCGTGGCCGATGGGGGAATGATGATTCGGTGAGTGGCTTACAAAGCCCGTTGGTGAACTTTTTCAGGTGATTTCGAACTCGAACTCGAACTCGGGCTTGGGCTTGGGCTTGGGCTTGGGTTTTGATATTGGTTTTGGATTTAGTTTTGGGCTTGGTTTCAGATTCGCTCACCTTGAACGATTGAACTGCCGAACAGGCGGCGTGGCCGGGCACCGATTTCTGGTACCCCAGCATGAGGAGTCCGGCCACGCCGCCTGTTCGGCTGCCTCGAGCCGTCATTGATCTTCGAAGGCTTTTGGCAATCAAGCCCAATGCCTGAATTAGGCTATTTAGAGCCTCGCGCACTAAGTACTGATCCAGCAAAAAGCCCCGCAATGCGGGGCTTTTTGAATAGCGCGAGTCAGCGATTAACCGAAGTTCTTTTCAGCAAACGACCAGTTCACCAATTTGTCGAGGAACGTCTCGACAAACTTGGGACGCATGTTGCGATAGTCGATGTAGTAGGCGTGCTCCCACACATCCACAGTCAACAACGCGGTGTCACCGGTGGTCAAAGGAGTGCCCGCGGCACCCATGTTGACGATGTCCACGGAACCGTCGGCTTTTTTGACCAACCAAGTCCAGCCAGAACCAAAGTTGCCCACAGCGCTTTTCACGAAAGCTTCTTTGAAGGCGGGGTAGCTGCCGAATTTGGCATTGATGGCAGCAGCCAAAGCGCCAGTGGGTTCGCCGCCGCCATTAGGCTTCATGCAGTTCCAGAAAAAGGTGTGGTTCCAAATCTGGGCAGAGTTGTTGTAGATGCCGCCGCTGGACTTTTTGATGATGTCTTCGAGGGACATGCTCTCGAATTCAGTGCCTTTTTGCAGGTTGTTCAGGTTCACAACGTAAGCGTTGTGGTGCTTGCCATGGTGAAACTCCAGGGTTTCTTGGCTGTAATGAGGGGCCAATGCGTCAATCGCGTAGGGCAATGCGGGCAGGGTGTGTTCCATGAGGATGTCCTTTTGTTGTGGCTGTGAATAACGAACCCGTCCATTTTAGGGCTTGCAGAATCGCCCTTTGAAGTCGTGTGCTATTGAGGCGCTCATCGTTGCTTGTCACTCGCCGTTTCACCGCTTTTCTTCACGACGGGCTTTGGACTTTCAAGGGCACTTCCCCATCTGCCAAAGTCGCCCGCACGCTTTGTCCTGCTTGAAATTGACCGGTTTGCGTCAAGGCCTGGCCCGCGTCATCGGTCAGCCAGGCATAGCCGCGCAAGAGCACTTTTTTGGGGTCAACCGATGACAATCGCAGCCCCACCCGTTCGAGACGTTGGGCGCTGTGCTGCACATGCTGGTCCCGTTGGTGGCGCAGTCGGTCGCTCAAACGATCAATTTGGTGATCACGGCCAGTCACTTGGTTTTGCAAGCCGGCTTGCAATCGGTGCGACAAGCGCTCAAGCCACTGGTTTTGCTGGCCCAGCAAGGCTTGTGGCCGGCTAAGCCGTGAAGCCAAACTGTCGAGCCTCTGGCCCTGCCGGTCTTGCTGGCGCTGAATGCCTTGTCGCAAGCGGTGCTCCAGCATCATCAAACCATCCCAACGGGACGCACGTGCGGTGGCCGCCATTTCGGCAGCAGCCGTCGGGGTGGGTGCGCGCACATCGGCCACAAAATCAGCTATGGTGAAGTCGGTTTCGTGGCCCACGCCCGAGATCAGTGGCACGGGGCTTTGGGCAATCACCCGGGCAAGGTGTTCGTCATTGAACGACCACAAATCTTCTATGGCGCCGCCACCTCGCACCAACAAAATCACATCCACCGGGGGGCTGAGTGGGTTGTCTTCGGCTGTGAAGGCATACAACTGCTGCAAGGCCTGAACCAGCGTGGCCGCCGAACCCGCACCTTGCACCAAAGCGGGCACCATCACCACGGGAATGTGCGGCACGCGCCGTTGCAAGGCCGTCACCACATCGTGCCAAGCCGCAGCACCCAGCGAAGTGACCACCCCAATCGCGCGGGGTTGCGCCACAAGTGGGCGTTTTTGGTCGGCATCAAACAGGCCTTCGGCCTCCAGCTTGGCTTTCAGGCGCAAAAACTGCTCAAACAAAGCCCCCTGCCCGGCCCGCTCCATCGACTCGACAATCAACTGCAGGTCGCCACGGGCCTCGTACACGCCCAACCGTCCTCGCAATTCCACCAATTCGCCGTCTTTGGGGGAAAAGTCCATCAAACTGGCAGCACGTCGGAACATGGCACACCGAATCTGGCCCGTGTCGTCCTTGATTGAAAAGTAACAATGCCCGCTGGCCGCCCGCGAGAAGCCCGAAATCTCACCGCGCACCGTGACAGGATTGAACTGGGCGTCCAAGGTGTCAGCGATGGCGCGGCACAGCGCAGAGACTGTCCACGCGCGGGGCTTTAAATCGTCATTCAGGGGCATAAAGTGCAGGTTTTATCAGCGTTCGGAAGGGGATTTAGGCCTCAAAGCCAAGCCCAAACAAGCCAAGTACTCCACAAGCCCAGCAGCACGTGGCTTTGCAGACCGGTTCATTCAAGCGAAAAAGAAATTTGCCGTAAGCCATTGATTAAATTGAATTTTTTAAAAATGACAGGGTGAATTTTGCAAGAATGCTTCATACCTCAGTATGCGAAAAATCACACCCTGCAAAGTTCTTCACAAAGTTATCCACAGAAATGACCGCTGCTTGTGAGTGCCCCAGACTACATTGGCCGCTGTGGTCGCTGTTCTCGGTGTTCACCGATAATCAGCCCGCACAACGCCCAATCACCCGGAAGGTAAATTCTTGCTGTCCATCATACAAGCCGCAGGTTGGCCCATTTGGCCGCTGATCCTGTGCTCCGTTTTGGCTTTGGCCCTGATTTTGGAGCGGGCAGTGCAGCTGCAAACGGCCAAAGTCTTGCCGCCCCAACTCCTGACGCAAAGCATAGAGGCCCACCAACGGGGCGTGCCTGCGGCCGAGATGATTCAGGCCTTGGACCAAGCCGGTACGCTGGGTCCGGTGTTGGCCAGCGGGCTGCGATGCCTGCAAGACAAGCCCAATGCCACGGGCGAAGACATTCAAGCCAGCATGCAAATGGCGGGTCGGCTGGCGGCGCAAAGCCTCGAGCGCTACTTGCCTGCTTTGGCCACCATCGCATCGGCGGCCCCGTTGCTGGGATTACTCGGCACCGTGGTGGGCATGATCGACATTTTTGGAGCCCACACCGCTGCCCACCAAGCGCCCACGCTGATGGCACACGGCATTTCAGTGGCTCTGTACAACACCGCTTTTGGTTTGGTGGTGGCCATTCCTTGCCTGATGTTTTGGCGTTATTTCAGAGCCGTGGTGGACCGACATATCCTGGCCATGGAAGTCACAGCAGACGCTTTTGCACGTCACCTCTCTGCCGGCTCGGGCAGAGCGACTGAAGGTAGCGTGTGAACTTCAAACCCCGACACCCCTCGCCTGAACCGGAGATCAACCTGATCCCGTTCATTGATGTGCTCTTGGTGGTGATGATTTTCTTGCTGCTGACCACCTCTGGTGCGCGCCTGACCGAAATGCAACTCCAATTGCCCGAGGCCGACAGCGACAGCGTCTCGCGCCAACCTCGCGCCAAACAAATCAACTTGACCATCACAGCGCAAGGCCAATTCACAGTGAACAAAACACCGGTAGGGACCCCCTCGGTTGCGGGCTTGGTGGCGGTGTTGACGCCCCTCGCCGACAAAGAAACCCTGCTGGTCATCAGCGCCGATGCGGCTGCGCAACACCAGTCGGTCATCCATGCCATGGAGGCGGCGCGCCGCAGTGGTTTGTCCCAGATCACTTTTGCGGCTCAATCGGCTCAATCATCTCAGTCGGGTGAATCTGCCCGAGCGCCCAATTCGACGAGCCCTTGAACCACATGCACCTCATGGCTTGGCTTCATCTTCATCTGCCCCGTGCTTGGCAAAAGCGGGGGCTTTTGGCTTGCGCCCTTTTGCCTCTGGCGGGCGTCTATGGCGCGCTGGTGGGCCTGCGCCGTCTGGGTTATGCGATGGGTTTATTCAAAACCCGCCGGGTTCCCGCTGTGGTGGTCGTGGTGGGCAATGTGGTGGCCGGTGGTGCCGGCAAAACGCCCGTCACCATGGCCATCGTTCAACACCTCAAAGCCCAAGGGCTCAAGGTGGGCGTGATCTCTCGGGGCTACGGCCGGCAAACCCGTGACACCCGCGCCGTGTTGCCCGGCAGCGCGCCACGTGATGTAGGGGACGAGCCCTTGCTGATTCAACAGTCAACCGGCGTGCCGGTTTGGGTGTCAAGGCAACGGGCCGATGCGGCACTGGCGCTGTTGCAAGCCCACCCTGAAGTGACGATTTTGGTCTGTGACGATGGCCTGCAACACTGGGCCTTGGCGCGTGACATCGAAATTTGTGTGATGGACGAGCGCGGCACAGGCAACGGCTGGTGGTTACCGGCTGGCCCCTTGCGCGAAAGTTGGCCGCGCCCTGTCGATGCGGTGCTGTTCACTGGTCCCCTCACTTCTCAAAGCCCTGCCCCATCGGATGACCATGGGCATGAGGCGCAGGCGACAGCTCCCAACTTTGAAGCCAAGACCATCGCTGATGCACGGTCGGCAAATACACGGGCGGATGATGCACGCGCGGCAAATGAGTTCATCGCCACACGCCAGTTGTCAGCGTATGCCGTTGACCGGCACGGCCATCGCACGGCCCTCAGCGCTTTGGCCAGCCGCCCCTTGCACGCCGTGGCTGGACTTGCGCGGCCCGAAGCCTTCTTTGACATGCTGCGGCACTCGGGCTTGCCCTTGGCGAGCACCACCGCTTTGCCCGACCACCACGATTTTGAAGATTGGGCCCACCGCCCCGACTTGACTTGGTTGTGCACCGAAAAAGATGCCGCCAAGCTGTGGCCGCATGAACCCAGCGCACTGGCTGTGCCCCTTGAAGTGGTGCCCGAACCGCGGTTTTGGGCGAACCTCGATGCCCGCATTGCACAAAAGCGCAAGTCCTTCCAACAGTAACGTGGCGTTGAGCATCCCGGTATCATCTTGACTATGGATAACAAATTGCTTGAACTGTTGGTTTGCCCTGTCACCAAAGGGCCCCTCGACTACGACCGCGAACGCCAAGAACTGCTCTCGCGCAGCGCCCGTCTGGCCTATCCGATCCGCAAAGGCATCCCCATCTTGTTGGAGAATGAGGCGCGTCTTTTGAGCGACGAAGAGATCGAACGCCTCGCCGCTCTGCGTCCCGCCATCTGAGGGTTGTCCATGCCAGAGACTTCAGCGCGTTCAGGCTTCACGGTGGTCATTCCGGCCCGCTTGGCCTCGAGCCGCTTACCCAACAAACCCTTGGTCGACATTGCCGGCTTGCCCATGGTGGTGCGCGTGGCTCAACGTGCCTTGCAGTCGCAAGCTCAACACGTGGTGGTGGCAGCGGACGACGCGCAGATTGTGGCGGCCTGCGAAGCGCATGGCATCGACGCCCTGCTGACCCGAAAAGACCACCTCAGCGGCAGTGACCGCTTGGCCGAAGCCTGCCAACTGCTGAATCTCTCGCCAGACACGGTGGTGGTCAATGTGCAAGGCGACGAGCCGCTGATCCCCGCTGATCTCATCAACGAAGTGGCCCGCGTGCTGACCGAGCGCCCTGATGCCAGCATGAGCACCGCCGCACACCCGATTGCTTCGCTCGAAGAGTTCACCAACCCCAACGTGGTGAAAGTGGTGATGGACGCGCGCCAAATGGCGTTGTACTTCAGTCGCGCACCCATTCCTTGGTGGCGCGATGGCCAGTCGCCAACGGGGTTCAAGGCGTTGCCCAGCCCCGCCCCCCTGCGTCACATCGGCATTTACGCTTACCGGGCAGGTTTTTTGGCCCAGTTTCCGAAATTGCCCCCCGCGCCCGTCGAAAGCCTCGAATCGTTGGAACAATTGCGCGCCTTGTGGCATGGTCACCGCATTGCTGTGCATGTGGCGCCCGAAGCGCCTGGCCCCGGTGTCGACACACCTGAAGACTTGGCCAAAGTCCGACAACTGATCACCGACTGATCTGAGCCTTTGCTGTTTGCCCGTAAGGCAACTTTGAGAATGGCGTGATATTCTCAAAATAATCATGCCTCAGGCTCTTTTTGTGAATTTGCGGCATCACCGATTTCTAACGATAAGGACCTTCCCATGAGACTCATTTTGTTGGGCGCACCTGGCGCTGGCAAAGGCACACAAGCCACCTTCATTTGCCAGAAATACAAAATTCCGCAAATTTCTACAGGTGACATGTTGCGTGCCGCTGTCAAAGCGGGCACACCATTGGGCCTGCAAGCCAAGGCTGTCATGGAATCTGGCGGGCTGGTGAGCGATGACTTGATCATCAACTTGGTGAAAGAGCGCATTGCCCAAGCCGATTGCGCCAATGGCTTTTTGTTCGACGGTTTCCCCCGCACCATTCCCCAAGCCGATGCCATGAAGGCCGCCGGCGTTAAGTTGGACTATGTGCTGGAAATCGATGTGCCTTTCGATGCCATCATCGAACGCATGAGCGGCCGCCGCTCACACCCCGCCTCTGGCCGCACTTACCACGTCAAATTCAACCCGCCCAAAGTGGCCGGCGTGGACGATGTGACCGGCGAACCCTTGGTGCAGCGTGCGGACGACCAAGAAGAAACCGTCAAAAAACGCTTGGATGTTTACAGCGCGCAAACCCGCCCGCTGGTCGACTATTACGCCAATTGGGCCAAAGCAGATGCCAACTCGGCCCCCAAGTACCGCGCCATCAGCGGCACGGGCAGCGTGGAGGACATCACCAACCGCGCATTCACCGCGCTGGCCAACTGATCTTTCAGGCAACTCAAGCAAAAGCCCCGCAGTGCGGGGCTTTTCTTTTTGGGCAAGCTGATGAATGTGGCTTAACGCTACTTCGCTGCGCCCATCAGTTCCAGCATCAAACTCACCCGCGCCTTGTAGACATTCAGGCCCCTGACAGCCGACTCAAAATGAGCGGGTTGCCCGACCAAGCGCCCTTCGGTGCAGCGTGTGGTCAAGCGCACCGCAACGCCCTGGGCCTGTGCGGCCTGCAAGGCGAGCACCCATGGCTGGTGCACCGTGCCATTGCCGGTGCCGGCCACCACCAAACCCTTGACCCCAGCGCCCACGAGTGACTGCACTTGCCGTGCATCACTGCCGGCGTGGCTGTGCAACACCGCAACCCACGGCCACTCGGCGCAGGGCAACGTCAAGGCGGGGCTGGTTTGGCCATAAGCCACTTTTTGCAAGGGGTTGGGGTGAGTGGCCCAACGCAGCTGACCCTGCTCAACCCAGCCTTGCGGGCCCGATTCACCAGAGCTAAAAGCGTCCAAGCGGTAGGGGTGCACTTTTTGCACCCTCTCGGCCGTGTAGATTTGGCCTGCACAAACCACCCACACGCCGGGCGCTTGGGACGCACGTGCCAAGGCCAAGGCATCGAGCAGGTTTTGCGGTCCATCGGGTGCAAGCGCCGTGGCGGGACGCATGGCGCAAGTCATCACCACCGGCTTGGAGGGGTGCAGCACTTGCTGCAAAAACCACGCGGTCTCTTCCAGTGTGTCCGTGCCATGCGTGATGACCACCGCGCGCACCTCCGGCTGCTCCAACCAATGCGCCGTGCGCAGAGCCAACACCTGCCAAGTGGCGTGGTCCATGTCTTTGCTGTCCAGTTGCGCCACTTGCTCGCCCACCAGCGTGTCACTGTGCAAAGCGTCTGACAGGCCCGGCACAGCGTCCAGCAAATGCTGCACTCCCAGCTGTGCCGCGGTGTAGCCGGTGTGGTCGGCGGCGCTGGCAGAGGTGCCTGCAATGGTGCCCCCTGTACCTAAAACCACAATTTTTTGCATTTTTTTTGTGTCCACCGCTTGCACAACCTTAAAAACTGGTTAAAAATACAGTCACTGGATGAATAAACAGTTCCATCCAGTGCCCTGAAAGGACCTCGCCATGATTGACAGCCCCAAACTGACCGCCCGGCAGCAAGAGATTCTGGAACTCATCCAGAGCACCATTGCCAACACCGGTGCACCCCCCACGCGTGCCGAAATCGCCAGCGTGCTGGGCTTCAAATCTGCCAACGCTGCCGAGGAACACCTCAAAGCCTTGGCCCGCAAAGACGCCATCGAACTGGTCAGTGGCACTTCGCGCGGCATCCGCTTGAAGGGCGGCACCCGCAGCAACCTGCGTGCACCGTCCGACCTGTTCAGCCTCACCCTACCCGGTCTGGGTCAGCTGAGTTTGCCACTGGTAGGCCGCGTCGCTGCAGGTTCGCCTATTTTGGCGCAAGAGCACGTCGATCGAAGCTACCAAATTGAAAGCACCTTGTTCAGCGAACAGCCCGACTACCTGTTGCGAGTGCGCGGCATGTCCATGCGCGATGCCGGCATCATGGACGGCGACTTGTTGGCCGTCAAATCCACCAAAGACGTGCGCAACGGCCAAATCGTGGTGGCTCGGTTGGGCGATGAAGTCACCGTTAAACGCTTGCGCAAAACCGCCAACGGCATCGAGTTGCTGCCCGAAAACCCGGATTACCAAACCATCGTGGTCAACCCCGAAGAGCCCTTTGACATCGAAGGCCTGGCCGTGGGCCTGATCCGCAACACCCTCTTGATGTAAATCACCGCTTGCCGCACCAGGTGGCGGGCGCTGATGGCAAGTTGCC
>JBEGTA010000068.1:0-3756 GCA_041179665.1 Pseudomonadota bacterium | reverse complement strand
TCAGCCAAGGGCACAGAACGCCGAATGCGGGCATCACTGGCGTCCACCAAGCCCAACCCCTTGGCATGGTTCAGCAAAGCGCTTTGAGCACCTTTGATGGCCAAAGGCAATAAACCATGTTGGCGCAATAAGGGCAACAACGATTCGAGGTTCAGTGTGACGGCATCGTTGTCTGCCGTGAGCCAACTGACATCAATGATGACGGGATCTTGCTCAAAAAAACCAGGGCTCTCGGCCAGTTGCTGCTCCAAGGCCTGAGAAATGGCCTGAATATCCGTCGTTTTGAGCACCAAGGCCAGCAGTGACAAATCTGCGCTTTTGATGTCATAACAGTGGGATTGAGGAGATTCTGAGACGATCGCCATGGTGCCATCAGGGGGAAGAAAGAGCCAAATCTTAACAGTGGCGTTGTTCTTTGATCTTTCTCTATAGATTTATATCTTTAAATAGAATTAGTAGATAAGCAAAGCACGAATGTGTGGACAAGCATGATTTATTGAATGGTGACAACAACTTGAGCTATGGGTGATCGTGTGTGTGGTGGTGCTTTTTGGGTGTCGCGCCAAAATGAACAACTTTGCTGGTCGAGACCAAGCTGTGGATAACCAGGGTCTTGTTCGATTTTTATCCACAGACTTATACAAACTGAAGCGTCAACTGTCGATGAGCCATTGGATGATCCCTTTGGCCACAAAACCCAACATGCCAAACGCCAAGCCCAAAAAAATAACAAAGGTGCCAAATTTTCCGGCTTTGGATTCCCATGCCAATTGGCCAATGATGAACAGCATGTAGAGCATGAAAGCGCCCACACCGATTGTCAAACCAAACCAAGCGAATTGTTCTTCAGTAAAAGCCCACATCACGCCTCACCTTGTGCTGTGATGCGTTCTTCTAAATGTGAAACATCCACCAGATCGCGGTAGGCATGCCAACTGCCATGACCCAGCATTGGAATGATCAGAATCAAGCCCAGTAAAAGGGAAAAAATACCCAACAAGCTGAAACCGATGATCAAAAAAGCCCAAAACGTCATCTGAAATGGGTGGGTCATGACGCTTTTCCAACTCGTCAAAACCGCTTGCAGCACCGTCACACGGCGATCGAGCAGCATAGGCATCGACACCACAGTGGAAGCAAACACAGGCACAGCCAACATCCCGCCAAGGCCCACCCACAGCTCAAACAAGTGGCTGTCTTTGGCCAACACGACATGTTTGATGAAATCCACAGGGGTGTGAATGGGGACAGGGGCCAACAAGGTGATGAGCGCCGAGGAGGTGAGCACCCAACCGAGTGCAGCCAAGCCTAACAACAAGCCAAATCGAATCAAACACCAATAACTGTCGGGCTGGTGGCGCAAGCGCAATTGCCAATGCGTCCATGTTTGGACCAGCAACTCAAAATTGACCACTTCACCCCGTTCTATGGCGCGGCTCATGGCGTACAAACTGGTGGCCAAAACAGGTGCCACCACCATAAATGCCGACAAATAGCCCACCAACAACCAAAACTGGTCGTGCGCCAACAGCGCCATCAATCCACCGATGACAGTCAATACCACGCCATGCAGAAGGCTTAGCAAAGGAGCGCGTGCCATGTCTTTGAAACCCAAGACCAACCAGTGCATGGGTTGGTCCAACAAGATGGGCCGAATGGGCGGCAAATAAACACCAGCACGTGATTGGCTGGCCTTGGCAGGAGGCGTTTGTGGCATGAACAAAGCTTAACCAACAGCCCTAACCGAAGCCTTGATGTGCATCAATTTTTTGGTGCACAAAAAAAGGCCGCAATGTTGCGGCCCAGAACCCCAAAAGAGGCGATCAAGTGAACAACATCAGTGGTGGCCGTGTTGGTTGCGCCCCTCATGCCGTCCGTGTCCATCGCCTTTCATCATGTTGCCGCCCATCATGTTGGACATGGCGCGTGCGGTTTCGGTATCAAAAACCTTCTTTTGGGTGCTGTTCAGAGCGGCGTAAAAAGTTTTGGTCGCGTCGGCGTGTTTTTTCATCTGCGCATCGCGCTGGGCTTTGTGAGCTTCCATCTGGTCCAGCCGCTCAGGCGTTGTCATCTTTTCCAAAGCGGCTCGATCAGGGTGTGCCACCGGTGGAGAAGCCATTTGCATGCTTTGCTCAAACGCGGCCCAGGCGGCATCTTGCGAGGCCTCGAGTTTGAGTTTGCCTTTCAACTCGGCCAGATGTTTGGCGTGACGCTCGCCCATTTTGGCGTGCACTTTTTCGATGCGATCCGTGCGAGGCGCGTGGCCTTTGTTTTCGGGTGCCGTTTGAGCCAAGCAGAGGCCAGACAAGCTGAGCAATAAGCTGGCAGCCATTAAGGAGCGGGACATCGGTTTCATAAAGTTCATCCTTTCAGTGTTGGGATGAAGACAGTGTCTGCTCAGCATGTATCGGTTGTGTGCCGCGTGTGCAGTGTTTTGTAAAGTTGCATGAACGAAACACCAAAAATTGGCGAGAGTAATGCAGTGCCCTGATCGACTTAAGGCCAGAAAAAATCAGCGGCTCACGCGATAACCTTCATCTGCAATGGCTTTCGCCAAAGCATCGCGCGGCTGCGTCGAATCGACTTGAACCTGGTTGTGGGCGCGATCGATCTGTACCGTGGCTTGCGCGTCCAATTTCTTCAACGCTTGAGTCACTGCTTTTTCACAATGGCCGCAGGTCATGCCTTCAACGGTGAAAATTTGGTTCATGATGGACTTTTTGATCAGTTTCTGAATAAGCTGATCGAAGCATAGTTGAAATCACTCGCCACGCCATGACACAGATCAAGAACCAAGCGCACATCTTCGACATCGGCGTCGGCGGCATGACCTGCGCCTCGTGTGTCGCACGCGTTGAAAAAGCCTTGCTCAAAGTGCCAGGTGTTCGGTTGGCCACCGTCAATTTGGCGACCGAGTCGGCTCGCATTGAAGTTGACGCGCAAGACGCTACAGTCACTTCCACCATCGCCTCGATAGAGGCCCCAACAGAAGCCCGTCTTCGTCGGGCAATCCGCGATGCGGGTTACGAACCGCGCGTCCCGCAAGCCGCCGCTGACGAGGCGAATACAAGCGGTGCTTGGACGGGTTTTGCTCCGGTGGCGTGTGGCTTGGCGTTATCAACCCCCTTGGTTTTGCCCATGTTGGGCAGCCTGTGGGGCCAGCATTGGATGCTGCCATCATGGGCGCAATTTGCATTGGCCACGCCGGTGCAATTCATTTTGGGCGCGCGTTTTTACAAGGCCGGTTGGCATGCGCTCAAGGCATTCACCGGCAACATGGATTTGTTGGTCTCGCTGGGCACAACCGCCGGATGGTGGTTGTCGGTTTGGTTGTGGTGGTCTGCGCCTGACGGGGCCATGCCGCATTTGTACTTTGAAGGCTCGGCCGTGGTCATCACGTTGGTGTTGCTGGGCAAATGGCTAGAAAGCAGGGCCAAGCGCCAAACCACCGAAGCGATTCGTGCATTGCACGCCATGCGCCCCGACAAAGCCCATTGGCTGGGTGATGATGGCGAAATGGATGTGCCAGTGGACGAGATACGGGCGGGCGATTTGATCGTGGTGCGCCCAGGTGAGCGCTTGCCGTTGGACGGAAAACTAGAAGAAGGGGTCACGCAAGTGGACGAGTCGATGTTGACCGGAGAACCCTTGCCCGTGAACAAAAGCACAGGCGCGCAACTCACCGGCGGCTCGATCAATGGCGACGGCCGCATCGTCATGCGGGTGACGGCGGTGGGCCACGAAACAGTGCTCTCA
>JBEGTA010000067.1:0-5390 GCA_041179665.1 Pseudomonadota bacterium | reverse complement strand
CGTGGGCGAAGAAGAAGGCCGCGCACTGAATCACAGCTATCGCAAAAAAGACTACGCCACCAACGTCCTGACTTTTGACTACGCCACAGGCCCGGTGGTGCTGGCCGATTTGGTGCTGTGTGCGCCGGTGGTGGCCCGCGAAGCCAAAGAGCAAGGCAAAACCTTGGCAGCGCACTACACCCATTTGCTGGTGCATGGCACCTTGCACGCACAAGGCTGGGACCACGAAACCAGCACCGAAGATGCCGAGGCCATGGAGGCTTACGAAATCGACATCTTGGCCGGATTGGGTCTGCGCAACCCTTACTGTTGAATCAAATCAAACGCACCTTGACGGTTTTGCCTTTAATCTTGCCGCGCGACAACTGGGCCTCGACCTTTTTTGCCAACTCGGCCTGAACCGCGACATAGGTCGAAAATTCGTTCACGTTGATCTTGCCCACTTGTTCACGGGTCAAGCCGCACTCGCCGGCCAATGCGCCCATGACATCACCGGCCCGGATTTTTTCTTTCCGCCCGCCCACAATTTGCAAGGTGCGCATGGGCGGCTGCAAGGGGCCACCTTCTGCAGGTTTTAAGCTGGACAGCGGCTCCCACGCCGATTCACGTCCCTGCATGAGCTCGATTTTTCCCACTGCGCCCATCTCGTCCATGCTGGCCAACGTCAGCGCCAGCCCTTCGGCATCGCCCCGCCCGGTACGGCCAATCCGGTGAATATGAATTTCAGGATCGGGCGTCACATCCACGTTGATCACGGCTTCTAACCCTTCCACATCCAGCCCGCGCGAAGCCACATCGGTCGCCACCAACACCGAGCAACTCCGGTTGGAAAATTGCACCAACACTTGGTCGCGTTCACGTTGCTCTAATTCGCCAAACAAGGCCAAGGCACTGATGCCTTGCGCCTGCAACACCGCCACCAAATCACGGCACTGCTGTTTGGTATTGCAAAAAGCCAAGGTGCGCTCAGGACGAAAATGCGCCAATAACTTGGACACCACGTCCAGTCGTTGGTTCTCGCTGACTTCAAAATAAATTTGGCGAATTTTGTGCGCACTGTGCTGCGCTTCGACCTTGACGGTTTGCGGCGTGCGCATGAATTGCGCAGCCAGCTTGGCAATGCCCTCAGGGTAGGTGGCCGAGAACAACAGGGTTTGCCGTTCTTTGGCGCATTGGCGAACCACTTTGGCGATGTCGTCAAAGAAGCCCATGTCCAGCATGCGGTCGGCCTCATCCAGCACCAGCGTGTTCACCTGCGCAAGGCTCAACGAACCTCGCTCAAGGTGGTCCAAGATGCGTCCGGGCGTACCCACCACCACATCGGCGCCATGCTCAAGACTGAGCGTTTGGCCACGCAGGGCCACGCCGCCACACAACGTGACCACTTTGACGTTTTGACGGGCGCGCGCCAGCCGACGAATCTCTTGTGTGACTTGATCAGCCAGCTCGCGCGTGGGGCACAGCACCACCGCTTGCACGGGCAGACTGGGGGCGCCTGTCGATTGAAGGCGCTCAATCAAGGGCAAGCCAAAGGCCGCGGTTTTGCCACTGCCGGTGCTGGCTTGCGCAATCAAATCGTGACCGGCCAATGTGAGCGGCAAACTGGCCGCCTGAATTGGGGTCATCTGGGTGTAGCCCAGTTGTTCGAGGTTGTGCAGGGTTGCGGGGGTCAGCGTGAGCTGGTCAAAGCGAAGCGCGTTCGCGGCAAGAGAAGGGGCAGTCATGCCCCGATTATCGTTGGCCTGATGGCCGCGCTTCAGGGGCTGGCGTCGCGGTAAATGCCCACCGAGTAACCGCCCACCATGTCGCGCCCCTGGCTGGTGGTCACAATGGTTTTACCGTCGGGGCTCACCGCCAAGCCCACGGTGAAGGGGTCGACTTCGCTGCGGGCCACCACCGACCAGGAAGCCAAATCGACTTTGACCAATCGCGCCTCGTTGTTGATGGCGGCGTACAGGCTGCGTTGGTCCGGACTCAACTCGATGGTGCGCACACCCAAGCCCACGCTCAAACTGCGGCCACCCGGCCCGGCTACTCGTTGCGCACCAGCCCCTTTTAGGGCCTGCACCAGAGCGCCTAGGTCGTAGCGGCCAACCAGCCCGCTTTGATTGCCACTGACATAAAGTGTTTCGCCGTCGTGGCTGATCACCATGTGGCGGGGGTTGGGCACGATGTCGGTCACGGTGCCCAAATAGCGTCCCGTCGCGGCCTCAAAACCGGCCACACCGCCACCGCCCATGCGGGCCACCAGAACGGTCTGGCCGTCGGGGGTGTACACAGTGCCACGCAAGCAAAAACCGCAATTGTTGTCTCGGTTGCCTTTGATGCCCTCGGTGGGCAATTTGCGCTCAACCACCCAGTGGCCGATGTAGCGGAAGTCACGCGGGTGCTCAGCACTGATGTCCAAAGCGCCCACTGTGTTGTCGCCCCAATGGGTGACCACTGCTTGCCGCGAGTCGGGGGAAATAGCGACATATTTAGGCAAAGGTCCAGTGGGCATCACACGCACCACCTTGTCGGTTTGCATGTCAATGATGGCCATGGCCGAGGGTGAAGAAGCGTTCAAGTCAAAGCTGCGGCGGTAGTAAGGTACCCACAGGTATTTGCCGTTGTGCGAAACCGCCATCTCGACAGGCTTGCCGAAGAAATGGTTGTACTGGCCAGATTTGCCGTGGAAATAAGGGTAACCAAACACCGTGGTTTCGTTTTGAAACAGCGCAGCATCTGCCGGACCGAAAGTATGGTCAATCGCCTTCAGTGCTTGTAAATCTGGATAGCTGTAGACCAGCGTTTGTCCGCCTTCGAGCGCATTGATGTACAACTTTTTGCCATCTTGCGAAAACATCGCCGACTTGGGGGATTGCACCCGAATGTCATACACATCCAGCGGCGCTTGGGGGGCATGGGTTTTGCCTAAGGCCTGAATACGCGCCACGCGAACCATGGATTCTTGCGCCTGGAGGCCAGACGCCCCCAACAAGCCAACAACACACGCGGTCCAAAGCAGCTTTTTCATTTCAAAAATTCTCAACAATGTGGTGAGTATTTTCTACTCAAACGCCCGATGCGCGCAGGGACATGGGAATGGTCACGGGCCCATCATTGACCAAGGCCACTTTCATGTCCGCAGCAAACCGGCCGGTGTGCACCACAGCATGCAATTGCTTGGCGCGATCCACAAAATAGTCATAAAGGCGGCGACCCTCTTCGGGGGCTGCAGCCGCAGAAAATCCAGGTCGGGTGCCAGAAGACACATCCGCCGCCAATGTGAACTGACTCACGATCAGCAAGCCGCCGGACACGTCTTGCACGCTCAAATTCATCTTTCCACTTTCATCACCAAAGATGCGCAGCTTCAAAATCTTGGCGAGCATTTTGTCGGCAACCTCATCGGTATCGCCTTTTTCTGCACACAGCAACACCAGCAAGCCTGCGCCAATGCGGCCGATCAACTCGCCCTCGACCTGCACACTGGCTTCGCTCACCCGCTGCAACACCACCTTCATTTCAGGTCCCGGGCATCTTGAAAATGGGCTTCCACATCGCTGGGCAGCAGCTGGATGGTGGCGCGCAAACCGGGCACTTCGCTCATCAGCGCTTGTTCAACACTGCCACGCAAAGCGGCGGCGCGCCCCAAGGTCCAGCTGGCGGGCATGTGCATGTGCACATCGACGAAGCGTCGCTGCCCCGCTTTGCGGGTGTTCAGGTGGTCAAAACGGATGATCTCAGTCTCGCCGCGCTGATGCGAAAAGCTGTCCAGTACTTTTTGCACATCCGCCAAAACTTCGGGCTCGAGTGCTTCGTCCATCAGGCCTTGCGACGACAACCAAATCAGGTGGACACCCTCTTTCAAGATGTTCAATGCGACACCAATGCCCACCACCGCGTCTAACCACAACCAACCCGTTACGCCCACCAAGCCAATGCCCACGACGACACCGGCAGAAGTCCAGACATCGGTCACCAAATGACGGGCATCGGCCTCTAAGGCCAGCGAACGGTGCTGTTTGGCGGCTCTGAACATCCACCAGGCCAACACACCGTTCAGGGCCGAACTGCCCACCGACAAGGCCAAGCCCCAGCCCACTTGTTCAATGGGTTGCGGATCAAACAGGCGATGGGCAGCAGCCCAGATGATGCCCAACGCCGCCACAACAATCAGGATGCCCTCGAACCCAGAAGAGAAATACTCGGCTTTGTGATGGCCGTAGGGGTGCTCATCGTCCGCGGGCATGGCCGCTACCGTCACCATCATCAAACCAAAAATGGCGCTGGCCAAATTGACCACCGACTCCATGGCATCAGACAACAGGCCCACCGAATCGGTTAACCACCAGGCCAAGGTTTTCAAACCAATGGTGATCAAGGCCACCATCACCGAGAGCCAAAGCATCCGTTTGGGTGTCATCCTAGCGTCAAGGTTTTGCATCGGCTTGGGTGGGGGTTCTGAGAGCGTTGAATGGTGAGGCAGGCGCAGCGGCGCGTCAGCTCACGGTCACTTTGGCAAACTTGCGCTTGCCGACTTGCACCACGTAAGTGCCCGCCTCGAGCTTCAGCCCTTTGTCGCTGACCACACTGGAGTCCACGCGCACACCGCCGCCGTCAATCAAGCGGCCAGCCTCGGTGGTTGAGGGCGCTAAACCCGCCGCTTTCAGTAGAGCACCAATGCCCAAGGGCGCGCCCGACAAAGACACTTCAGGAATGTCCTCAGGCACACCCCCTTTGCTGCGGTTGATGAAATCTTGCTCAGCCGCATCGGCCGCGGCGGCGCTGTGAAAGCGGGTTGTGAGTTCTTTGGCCAACATGACCTTGGCATCTTTGGGATTGCGCCCGCCTTCGACTTCTTTTTTCAAAGCCTCAATTTCGGCCATGGACTTGAATGACAACAAAGTGAACCAACGCCACATCAACACATCCGAGATGCTGAGCACTTTGGCAAACATGCTGTTGGGTTCTTCTGCGATACCGATGTAGTTGCTCTTGGACTTGGACATTTTGTCCACCCCATCCAAGCCTTCTAACAAGGGCATCGTCAAAATGCATTGCGGCTCTTGACCATATTCGGCCTGCAAATGGCGCCCCATCAGCAGGTTGAACTTTTGATCCGTGCCGCCGAGTTCGAGGTCCGATTTGAGGGCCACCGAGTCATAGCCCTGCATCAGCGGGTACAGAAATTCGTGCACTGAAATGGGCGTGCCGGCTTTGAATCGGTCGTGGAAGTCGTTGCGCTCCATCATCCTGGCCACGGTGTACTTGGCCGCCAATTGGATCATCCCCATCGACCCCAAGGGCAGACTCCACTCGCTGTTGTAGCGAATTTCGGTCTTGGCAGGGTCCAGCACCAAACTGGCCTGCTTGTAATAGGTTTCGGCGTTCAGCTTGATTTGTTC
>JBEGTA010000066.1:0-5313 GCA_041179665.1 Pseudomonadota bacterium | reverse complement strand
CCCTTGGGGCCCAAAGTCACTTTGACCGCGTTGGCCAAAATGTTCACGCCTTCAACCATGCGTGCGCGGGCTTCGCCGCCGAAAATTACGTCTTTTGCTGCCATTTTTAAGCTCCTAAATTTGTTTAATCAGTTGAGGACAGAGGGAACGGGCGCATCGCGCGTCGTTCGGTCTGCGCCGCAAATCACTCGACGACCGCGAACAGGTCTTCTTCTTTCATGACCAACAGCTCGTCGCCACCGACCTTGACGGTTTGGCCGCTGTACTTGCCGAACAACACACGGTCGCCGACTTTCACGTTCAATGCTTTGGTTTCGCCTTTGTCATTGGTTTTGCCTGGGCCAACAGCCAAAACTTCACCTTGATCGGGCTTCTCAGCAGCGGAATCGGGGATCACGATGCCCGAAGCAGTTTTGGTTTCGCTTTCGATACGCTTGACGATCACGCGATCGCCCAAAGGACGCAGTTTCATGGAATCTCCTGAATATGAAACAAGGTTAAAAAAACAAATGCACCGCAACAGTGCAACTGAAAACTGTGGAGGCGCTTGTTAGCACTCAACTCCATCGAGTGCTAATCATAAGGGCATTTGGACCGATTTCAAGACCTGGGCCAACGTCTTCGTCGGTTCTGGCACGGCATATTTAAGTTGTGCGTATTCTTTTGTCTGGGGGCGTCCACGGCCCCTTGAGTGCCGCAAGCGCAGGAGCGGCTCAGTTCAAGGCAAAATCTCCCCCCATGCTCCGTTGGTTCCGTTTCTTTTCTCGCTGGCCGTTGTGGGCCCTGCACGCTCTTGGCAGCTTGGGGGGATGGTTGGCTTGGTGTTTCTCGGCATCGTATCGGCGGCGGACCATGACCCATTTGCGGCGGGCGGGGTTGGGTTGGGCCACCTTGTTGCAAGCAGTGGGCCAAGCCGGCCGCATGTCGGCTGAGTTGCCGCGTTTGTGGCTGGGGCGCATGCCTTATTTCGAGTGGGCAGACGATCGCGCAGCGGTGCAGGCGTATGCCGAAGGGCACGGCGTGTTGTTTTTGACGCCGCACATGGGCTGTTTTGAAATCACGGCGCAAGCCTTGGCCCAGCGTTTTTCTGCGCAGCACGGCCCATTGACCGTGCTGTACCGTCCGGCGCGACATGCTGGATTGGGCGAGGTCATGACGCTGGCCCGCCAGCGGCCGGGTTTGGACGCGGTGCCGACCACTTTGGCCGGTGTGCGGCACATGATCAAAGCCTTGCGCTCAGGGGGTGCGGTGGGTTTGTTGCCCGACCAAGTGCCACCCGAAGGCATGGGCCAGTGGGCGCCGTTTTTTGGCCATCCGGCTTACACCATGACGTTGGCTGCCCGCTTGGCGTTGCAAACGGGTGCGCGCGTGGTGCTCATTTGGGGTGAACGCTTGTCTTGGGGGCGGGGTTACCGTTTGCACACGCAAGCGTTGGGCCATGCCCTGTCTGACGATTTGGACACCGCCGTGGTGCAGATCAACCAAGCCATGGAGGCGCTGATCTTGCAGTGCCCCGCGCAGTACATCTGGGGTTATGCCCGCTATAAAAACCCCCGTCAGGCGCCCGCCTGAGCTTGACCCACCATGGTGAATTTGCTGATCGCTCTGATGCGCCTGTTTGCCCGCTTGCCCCTGTCTTGGGTGCGGGCTGCGGGCTCGGTGCTGGGTTGGTTGTTGTGGCACTTCGCACACATGCGCAGACGGGTGGTGTTGGTCAATTTGCAGCAGTGCATGCCCGAGTTGAGCCCGGCCGAACACCAGGCGTTGGCTTACCGCCACTTCAAAGCTTTCGGTCAGTCGGTGCTAGACCGCTCTTGGCTGTGGCACGCACCTGAAGACACAGTCCGCCAGCGGCTGCGCTGGGTGGGCGACGTGCAGGCCTTGCACACGCCCGGGCCGTTGGTGATGTTTGCACCGCACTTTGTGGGCCTGGATGCAGGCGGCATGGCGGTTTCCTTGGGGGTGGCAGGCCCTGTGGCGTTTATTTTTGTGGGGCAATCCAGCCCCAAGGTTTCGGCTTGGGTGAACCAAGGACGTGAGCGCTCGGGCAATGTGCGGCCTTATTTCAGGCACCAAGGCATGCGACAGATTTTGGCGGGCATCAAAAAGGGTGAGCCCTTGCACTTGTCACCCGACATGGATTTCGGTCGCAGCGAGTCTATTTTTGTGCCCTTCATGGGCGTCGAAAAAGCGGCCACGGTGCCTTCTTTGTCGCGTTTGTCCAAGGTGGCGGGTGCGCGGGTGGTGCCGGTGGTGACGCGCATGACCGATGCGGGGTATGACATTGAAGTGCACGCACCGTTGACCGATTTTCCGAGCGACGACGTGGTGCAAGACACGGTACGGATGAACCGGCTGTTGGCCGAGTGGGTGCGCAGCATGCCCGAGCAGTATTACTGGGTGCACAAGCGGCTCAAGACCCGCCCTGAGGGTGAGCCCAGTTTTTATTGACGCTGTTTAGCGGGTCTGTTGCAAAAAATCGGCCATTTCTGACTTGATCCGTTCAGGCTGCTCGTGCACCACCCAATGGGTGGCAGCGTCAATCGGTTGCAGCTTCAAATCGGGAATGTGCGCGTCTAAGCCGTCGGTCAAACACGGCAACAGGGCCACATCGTCTTGCGCCCACAACACCAAGGTCGGCACGTCGATGCGCAAAAACTCAGGCGCAATCTGCACGGATGAAATGCCAGGGTCACTCGCGGTGGCGGGGCGCAATGGTGAGGCACGGTAGTAATTCAAGCCCCCTTGAATTCCGTGTTGCCAGACTTCGCGGTATTGCGCCTTGACCTCGGGCGTCAACCACGTGGCTGTGCGCGCAGGCCCGCCTGACAAAAAGCCAAACAGTCCAGCAAAGTCATGGGCACTGAGCTCGGCTGCGGCTTGGGGTTGCACCAAAAAATTCATGTAGGCGCTGGCCGCTTGCTGGGCGGCATCGCTCTGCAATGCGGTGAGCAGCGGCCCTGGGTGTGGCGAGTTGATGATGACCAACTTGCCCATCAACTCGGGGTGCTGGTTGGCCAAGTTCCACGCCACCGCGCCGCCCCAATCGTGCGCCGCCAGCGCGGCGAGCGGGGTGCCTGAAGGGCAAACGGCGCCGATGAGGGCGGCAATGTCTTGCACCAAGTGCTTGGCTCGGTAGGCTTTGACGTCGTCGGGTGCGCTGGAGCGTTCGTATCCGCGCAAATTGGGCGCAATGCAGCGGTATCCCCCGTGGTCGGGGTACGCAAAATGCGCCATCAGGTCGTCCCAAACAAATGCCGCTTCAGGAAAACCGTGCAAAAACAGCAAGACCGGGCGGTCGGGTTGGCCGCAAGCGCGGCAGCACAGGGTGATGCCGTCGGGCAGGTGTACCTGCCAGGTCTCGATCATGCAAAGACTCCTGTCGGTGTGGGGTGATTCGGCACCTTGAGTTTGCCGTCGCCCACCTTGCTTGCTCACTCGTCCAAGGCTTCGGGTTCGTCTTCTGGCGCTTTGGTTTGGGTGGGCAGTGCGTTGGCCGCGTCGACGGGGTGGGTCCAGTCCCACAGCAGTTGGGCCACGTCTTCGACGCCTTGTTTTTTCAGCGCCGAAAACAGTTTCACCTCGCCGCCGCCCGCTTGCAGTCGCGCAATCGACAAGGCTTTGGCCTGTTCAGAGCGGGTGAGTTTGTCGGCTTTGGTCAAAATAATCAGGAACTTCAGCCCTTCTTCAACCCTCGGGCGAATCACCTCAAGCAAGATGTCGTCAAGCTCCGTCAAGCCATGGCGCGGGTCGCACATCATGACGATGCCTTTGAGGTTCTCGCGGCTGACCAAATAGTTGGCCATCACCTGTTGCCAGCGCAACTTGTCCATCTTGGCCACGGCGGCATAGCCGTACCCCGGCAAATCGGCCAGCACCGCGTCGGTCACGCCCTGTTTGCCCAGTGCAAACAAGTTGATGTGCTGCGTGCGCCCGGGTTTTTTGGAGGCAAATGCGAGCTGTTTTTGCTGGGTCAGGGTGTTGATGCAGGTCGATTTGCCAGCATTAGACCGGCCCACAAAGGCGATTTCTGGGGTTTCGAGGGCGGGCAAATGGTGCAATTGCGCCGCTGTGGTCAAAAAACGGGCGGTGTGCATCCAGCCCATGGGCGTGACGACGGGCGTGGCGGTCACGGATTTGGGCGACGGGGTGGAAACGCGGGGGCTGGAGCTCATAAATCAGGGGGCCTTGGGTCGTCAGGAAACTGACGCGAACCTCATTGTAGAATCCTTGAGTTTTGCGCCCATTCTTCCAACTTTTGGACGACGACCATGAAGTCAATTGTTTCTCTCCTGATGTCCGCCACCCTGTCCGCCTTGGTGTCGGGTTCTGTGCTGGCCGCTGGCCCTGCAGCCGCAGTGGCCAAACCCGATCTGGCCAAAGGCGAAGCCGCTTTCGCCATGTGCGTGGCTTGCCACGCCGCTGACGGCAACTCGACCACACCGGTCAACCCCAAACTGTCTCAGCAGCACCCCGAATACCTGATCAAGCAATTGCAAGAATTCAAATCGGGCAAGCGCGCCAACGCCGTGATGAGCGGCATGGTGGCCGGCTTGAGCAATGAAGACATGCGCAACATCAGCTACTGGTTGGCCTCTAAACCGGCCAAGCCTGGCTTTGCCAAAGAAAAAGACACGGTGGCTTTGGGTGAGCGCATCTACCGCGGTGGTATTCCAGACCGCCAGATCGCGGCTTGCGCCAGCTGCCACTCGCCCAACGGTGCCGGCATGCCTGCCCAGTACCCCCGCCTGTCGGGCCAACACGCCGACTACACCGCTTCTCAGTTGGTGCAGTTCCGTGACGGCGTTCGCAAAAACAACGTTCAGATGACCCAAGTGGCGGCCAAAATGAACGACCGCGAAATCAAGGCCGTGTCAGACTACATCGCGGGTCTGCGTTAAGCCCCTCTGTTCGGCTCCTGCCCTTGGCTATCCCTTGGGCAACAGGGGTCTTCATCTGGCCATCAACTGGCTGAGCCACAATCGGAGATTCCGGTGTTGGCGTGACATTCAAGGCCGGATTTCCGGCCTTTTTTGTTGGCGGCGGGGCACCCCCGCTGTTGTTTGACTGTGAACTCTTTCCCACCATGACGTCTGTCACTTCCAGCCCCCCATCCGAGAGCGCTTCGCCACGAGGCCAAGCCGTGCTGGAGTTGCTGTCGTCCATGCGGTTTGCCATTTCGCTTTTGACCATCATTTGCATTGCTTCGGTCATCGGCACCGTGCTGAAGCAAAACGAACCGGCCACCAATTACGTCAACCAATTCGGACCGTTTTGGGCCGATTTGTTTGCGACTTTGAAATTGAACGCGGT
>JBEGTA010000065.1:0-9707 GCA_041179665.1 Pseudomonadota bacterium | reverse complement strand
TTTGTTGGCCTACCGTCATCAAGGGGTTCATCGCCGTCATCGGCTCTTGAAAAATCATGGCGATCTCGTCACCCCGAATCCGTTGCATGTCCGCCGCCGATGCCTGCAACAAATCGCGTCCCTGCCAGAGCACTTGGCCCGTCAACTGAGCCGACTCGATCAGGCGCAACACCGACAAGGCAGTGACCGACTTGCCAGAACCTGACTCGCCCACCAAAGCCAAGCGTTCGCCGGCGCGAAGACTCAAGTGGATGCCGTGCACCACTTCTTGCGCACCAAAAGCCACGCGCAAATCCACCAACTCCAACAAGGGGGCCTGCTCATGCGCGTTCATGCATCCACCTTTCTGGGGTCCAACGCATCTCGCAAAGCGTCACCCATGAAGGTCAGCAAAAGCAGGGTCAACACCAGTACAGCGAAAGTGGACAGAGAAATCCACCAAGCATCGATGTTGTTTTTGCCTTGGGCCAACAACTCGCCCAAAGAGGGGGTACCCGGCGGCACGCCCAAGCCCAAGAAGTCGAGCGAGGTCAAAGCCAATATGGCGCCGCTCATGCGAAACGGCAAAAAGGTCACCACGGGGGTCATGCTGTTGGGCAACACATGCCGCCACATGATTTGCCAGTGGCCCAAACCCAGCGCCCTGGCCGATTTGACGTAATCGAGTTGGCGGTTGCGCAAGAACTCGGCGCGGACATAGTCAGACAAGCCCATCCAACCAAACAAACTCAGCAAGACCAACAACAAGCCCACACTGGGCTCGAACACCGCTGAAAAAATAATCAGCAAATACAACTCGGGCATGGCACTCCAAATCTCGATGAAGCGCTGAAACACCAAGTCTGTCTTGCCCACAAAAAAGCCTTGAACAGCACCCGTCAACACCCCGAGCACCACACCAAAGAGCGTCAACGCCAGGGCAAACAAAACCGAC
This sequence comes from Pseudomonadota bacterium, assembly GCA_041179665.1. GTDB lineage: Bacteria > Pseudomonadota > Gammaproteobacteria > Burkholderiales > Burkholderiaceae_C > Limnohabitans_A. The sequence goes on along the minus strand of JBEGTA010000065.1, from coordinate 8,773 downwards.
ACTCGAAAGCCATAAATCAAGCGAGCCAGCACATCGCGACCGCGGTCGTCGGTGCCCAACACATTGCGGGCATTGGGTGGCGCGGGGTTGGGCAGGGGCGCAAAATAATCGAGCGTGCTGTGGTGGTAAGGATTGACGGCTTGCAAGGCCCAATTGCCGTTGGTATGCAGTTGCTGCTGGATGAAAGGATCCAAATAATCCGCTGGGGTTTCAAAGTCACCACCAAACATTTTTTCAGGCAAAGTTTGCACCACCGGGAAATACCACTGGCCCTGAAAGCGCACCACCAAGGGCTTGTCGTTCGACCAAAACTCAGCGCCCAAACTCAACACAAAAAGCACCAAAAAAATCACCAAGCTGCCAAAGCCCAAGCGGTTGCGCTTGAACCTCTGCCAGGCGCGAACCGTGGGCGACACTTGACCGGTGTAGTTAGGATTGACAGTGGGGTTCATTGGTCAAACTTCACGCGGGGATCAACCCACAGGTAACACAGGTCACTGATCAGCTTGGTGACCAAGCCAATCAGCGTGAACAAATACAAAGTACCCAACACCACCGGGTAGTCACGTCGAATCACCGCCTCGTAACTGAGCAGGCCCAAACCATCGAGCGAAAACAAGGTCTCGATCAACAGCGAACCCGTGAAAAAAGCACCGATGAATGCCGCTGGAAATCCGGTGACCAAAGGAATCAACGCATTGCGCATGACATGCCGGTAGAGCACCCGCTTTTCAGGCAGTCCTTTGGCTCGGGCAGTCAAGACATATTGCTTGCGAATTTCTTCAAGAAAAGCATTTTTGGTCAGCATGGTGATGACCGCAAACGAGCCCAGCACACTGGCGGTGACTGGCAAGGCGATGTGCCACAAATAGTCCACCACCTTTGCGCCCCAAGAGAGTTGCTCCCAATTTGACGAGGTCAGGCCGCGCAGCGGAAACCACTGCAATTGACCGCCAAAGATCACCAGCAAAGCCACGCCCAGCACAAATCCTGGAATGGCATAACCGACCAACACCAGCAGACTGGTCAGGGCATCAAAGCGAGTTCCTGCGCGCACTGCCTTGGCAATGCCCAACGGCACCGAGACCAAATAGCTCAAGAAAAATGTCCACAACCCCAAGCTGATGGAGACGGGTAATTTCTCTTTGATCAAACTCCACACGTCCTTGGGGTAGAAGAAACTCTTGCCCAAATCAAATTGGGCAAACTGTTTCAGCATCATCCAAAAGCGCTCGGTGGGAGGCTTGTCAAAGCCATAAAGCGATTTGATTTCTGCAATTCGAGCAGCATCGACCCCCTGCCGCCCACGGTAGCCACTGCCCGCCGCGGCGGCGCCCTCCCCGCCCGTATCGCGGCCTTGCAACTGCGCCACCATTTGCTCGACAGGGCCACCCGGCACAAATTGGATCACCACAAAAGTCATCAGCATGACGCCGAACAACGTCGGGACCATCAACAGCAAGCGCTTTAAGATGTAAGCCAACATCGGTCAACCGCCTTTCTGTGCGGAAGCCCCGTGCACGGGCTTGCCGGATGCCGCGGATTTAGACCACCACACGGTGGTCACCAAAGCTTCAGGTTGGTAAAAACGCGGCAAGTTGGCGGGTCGGTCAAATACCGAGGCGCGCCAAGAGACGCGATGCACAGCCCCATACCAATGCGGCACCACATAGTGGCCATGCCGCAACACACGGTCGAGCGCACGCAAACTGACCACCAGTTCTGGCCGCGTGGTGGCACTCACCACTTTGTCCAGCAAGGCATCAACCGCTGGATTTTTGAGGCCCAAGACATTGCCCGAACCCTCGATGTCCGCCGCCTTGCTGCCAAAGCGCTCCAGCAATTCGGTGCCGGGGGCTTCGTTGCCCACCGTGCGGCTGCTGATGATGTCGAAGTCAAAAACATCCATGCGCTTTTGCAATAAAGCAAAGTCAATCACTTTGTACTGCACCTGAATGCCCAGCTTTTCGAGGTTCTTGGCAAACGGCGTGACCACCCGCCCCATCGAGCCAGAGTTATCCAAAAACTCCAAGGTCATGCGTTGACCAGTGGCATTGCGCAAGGCCCCATCGCGGTAAGTCCAGCCGGCGTCTTTCAGCAAATCGCGTGCTTGGCGCAAGTGGTCTCGCAAAGTGTGGCCACTGTCGAGTGCGAGGTTGGTTTGGGGGGGTTGTGGCACGTCTTGATCAAACACGCCAGCCGGCAATTGGCTGCGCAAGGGTTCCAGCAAAGCCAGCTCTTCGGGGCCAGGGCGGCCTTTGGCTTCAAAGTCACTGGCCACAAAATAGCCGCGCACGCGGCTGTAGGCGTTGTAGAAAAGTTGCCGGTTCAACCACTCAAAATCCATCGCCAACGCAATGGCTTGTCGCACCCGAACATCCTTGAATTTGTCGCGCCGCAAATTGAACTGAAAGCCCTGAAAGTCGCCAGCGTTGCCGTGCGCTAACTCGGCCTTGATCAACTCCCCGCGTTCAAATGCCCGCCCTGTGAAGGCTCGGGCCCACTCGCGCGCAATGAAAGACTGCATGTAGTCGAACTCACCCGCCTTAAAGGCTTCCAGTTGCGCTGTGCTGTCTTTGTAAATCTTGTAGGTGATGCGGTCAAAATTGAACAAGCCTTTGCGCACATTCAAATCTTTGGCCCAGTACGTAGGGTCGCGAACATAGGTGATGTCTTTGCCAAACTGCACCGGCCCGATGCGGTAAGGGCCTGAGGCGATCGGGATCTCCATCACCATTTGGTCCAGCGGCAGGTGCTGGTTGCCCTTGAGCCCCCACTTGTGGCTGAACACCGGCAAGCCACCCACAATCAGAGGAAGCTCACTGTTGGGGCGCACAAAATCAAAGCGAATGCTACGCTCACCCAAAACCGTAGCGGACTTCACTTCGCCAAAATAAGTGCGGTACTGCGGGGCGGCTTGCTTGCTGGTCAGTCGCTCAAAAGAGTGCCGCACATCGGTCGCCAGCACCGGATCGCCATTGTGAAAGCGGGCCTGGGGATGGATTTGAAACGTCACCGATTTGCGATCAGCCGCCACCTGAATGTCGGACGCCAACAAACCGTAGGCGGTGGTCGGTTCGTCCATATTGCCCACCAGCAAGGTATCGAACAACATGCCCAACATCGCCGGTGGCGCGCTGCCCTTTAGGGTGAAGGGGTTGTACTTGTCGAAGTTGGATTGCCGAGTGGGCGGCACCAAGACCATCTCGCCGCCTTTGGGCGCTTGCGGGTTCACATACGAAAAATGCGCAAATCCTGCCGGATATTTGATATCACCAAACTGTCCATAGGCATGGGCGGCCCAGGCACCATGGGCCGAATACAGGCCGATGGCCAACAAGCAGGTCGTCCAAAATCGGGACAGGGGTGTTCGCATGAGACAATTCTGCACACATTTTTCAGGAGTTGAAGGCATGTCTGCAAAAACAGGATTTCTGTCGGGTAAAAAGTTGTTGATCACCGGCGTTTTATCCAACCGTTCTATCGCCTATGGCATCGCCAAGGCTTGCCATGCACAAGGGGCCGAATTGGCATTCAGCTATGTGGGCGAGCGATTCAAGGACCGGATCACCGAATTTGCTGCAGATTTTGGCTCCAACTTGATTTTTGATTGCGATGTCGGCAGCGACGAGCAAATCGAAAAATTGTTCACCGATTTGTCGGCCACCTGGCCCAAGATTGACGGCTTTGTGCATGCCATTGGTTATGCCCCGCGCGAAGCCATTGCTGGCGACTTTTTGGACGGCTTGTCGCGTGAAGGCTTCAAGATCGCCCACGACATCAGCGCTTACAGCTTCCCCGCCATGGCCAAGGCGGCATTGCCTTACCTGAACGACAAAGCTGCCCTATTGACGTTGACCTACTTGGGTGCTATTCGCACGGTGCCCAACTACAACACAATGGGCTTGGCCAAGGCCAGCTTGGAAGCCTCGGTGCGTTATTTGGCCGAGTCGTTGGGCAGCCAAAACCGCGGCCTGCGCGCCAATGGCATTTCAGCAGGCCCCATCAAAACATTGGCAGCCAGTGGCATCAAGGGCTTTGGCAAAATTTTGTCGGTGGTGGCCGAAGCCTCGCCGATCCGTCGCAACGTGACCATCGACGATGTGGGCAACGTGGCCGCCTTCTTGATGAGCGACTTGGCCGCCGGCGTGACCGCTGAAATAACTTATGTCGACGGCGGATTTAGCCAAGTGGTGGGCGGCATTGCCGAACCTGCGGCCGAATGAGTCAAATCCAACGCACAAAAAAAGCGGCCTAGGCCGCTTTTTTTGTGTCCACTTTATGGGTGACTAAGCTGGTCCTTTTGCACAGACTCAAACCTTCACGCAATCGGCAAAGTAACGCTTCTTGCCTTTGTCGTCTTTGATCTCGACCAGGCCGTGGATATCGGTTTCAAAGCCTGGGCAATTCTCGTTGAACTCGCGGGCAAACTTCAAATAGTCCACGATTTTCTTGTTGAACACTTCGCCGGGAATCAGCAACGGAATACCCGGTGGGTAAGGCGTCACCAAGCCCACAGTGATGCGGCCTTCCAAATGATCAATTTCCACCCGCTCGGTCTTGCGCTGAGCGATGTGCGCGTAAGCATCTGAAGGACGCATCGCAGGCGCCAAGTCCGACAAATACATGTCCGTGGTCAAGCGCGCAATGTCGTAGCGTGCGTACATCTCGTGCACGTATTGGCAAAGGTCGCGCAAGCCCATGCGCTCATAGCGCGGGTACTTTTGGCAGAACTCCGGCATGATTTTCCACATGGGCTGGTTCTTGGCGTATTCGTCCTTGAACTGCTGGAGGGCGGTCAACAAAGTATTCCAACGGCCTTTGGTGATGCCGATGGTGAACATGATGAAGAAGCTGTACAAGCCCGTCTTCTCGACCACCACGCCGTGTTCGGTCAAGAACTTGCTGACAATCGAGGCCGGGATACCGGTCTTGTCGAACTTGCCGTCGAGGTTCAAGCCCGGGGTCACGATGGTCGACTTGATCGGGTCCAACATGTTGAAGCCATCGGCCAACTGTTGACCGAAACCATGCCATTTGCTGGCTTTTTTGCGGGGATCGTTGCGCAAGATCCAGTCTTCAGCACGGCCAATGCCTTCTTCGGCAAACTTTTCAGGCCCCCAGACCTTGAACCACCAGTCTTTGCCGTAGTCGTCGTCCACCTTGCGCATGGCGCGCCTGAAATCCAGCGCCTCGGCAATGCTTTCTTCCACCAAGGCAGTGCCGCCGGGCGGCTCCATCATGGCAGCTGCGACATCGCAGCTGGCAATGATGCTGTACTGCGGGCTGGTGGAGGTGTGCATCAGATACGCCTCATTGAACAACGGGCGGTCCAGCTTGGTGTTTTGTGCGTCTTGCACCAAGACATGACTGGCCTGACTGATACCAGCGAGCAGTTTGTGGATGGACTGGGTGGCGTACACCATCGACTCTTTGGGCCGTGCGCGCTTCTTGCCCATCGCGTGGTATGGACCATAAAACGGGTGAAACGCGGCATGGGGCAACCATGCTTCGTCGAAGTGCAAATTTTCGACATAACCGTCCAACATGCCTTTGATGGTTTCGGTGTTGTAGAGCACGCCATCGTAGGTGGACTGCGTCAAGGTCATCACGCGAGGTTTCACCTTTTTGGGGTCAACGCCCTTGAGCAAGGGGTTGGCCTTGATCTTGGCCATGATGGCGGCCGGCTCAAATTCGCTCTTGGGAATGGGCCCAATGATGCCGAAATGGTTGCGCGTCGGCTTCATGAAAACGGGAATCGCGCCCGTCATGATGATGGCGTGCAAGATGGATTTGTGGCAATTGCGGTCCACAACCACCACATCACCCGGCGCCACCGCGTGGTGCCAGACAATTTTGTTAGAGGTGCTGGTGCCGTTGGTCACAAAGAAGCAGTGATCGGCATTGAAGATACGGGCCGCGTTGCGCTCGCTCTCGCCAATGGCGCCGTTGTGGTCCAACAACTGGCCCAGTTCTTCGACCGCATTGCACACGTCTGCGCGGAGCATGTTTTCACCATAAAACTGGTGGTACATCTGCCCCACAGGGCTTTTCAAGAAAGCCACGCCACCCGAATGCCCTGGGCAATGCCATGAGTAAGAACCATCCTCGGCGTAGTCCAGCAACGCTTTGAAGAAAGGTGGCTGCACGCCTTCCAGGTAGCTCTTGGCTTCGCGAATGATGTGACGAGCCACAAACTCAGGCGTGTCTTCAAACATGTGAATGAAGCCATGCAACTCACGCAAGATGTCGTTGGGCAAATGGCGCGAAGTTTTGGTTTCGCCGTAAATGTAGATGGGCACATCGGCATTTTTGCGGCGCACTTCGTCAATGAAGGCGCGCAAGTTGATGACGGCGGGGTCCAAATCGGGGCCGGGCGAAAACTCTTCATCGTCAATCGACAAGATGAAAGCGCTGGCTCGGCTTTGCTGCTGCGCAAATTGAGACAGGTCACCGTAACTTGTGACACCCAACACCTCCAAGCCCTCGCTCACGATGGCATCGGCCAAGGCGCGAATACCCAATCCAGAGGTGTTTTCAGAGCGGTAGTCTTCGTCAATGATGACGATGGGAAAGCGAAATTTCATGGGCTTGTTTGGTCAAAAGGACAAAAAAGACAAACAGGGGCGAAGTTTAAGGACAAAACAAGCCCGACAAGACCTCGTCACAGAGAATTCACAAAAAAACCATGGCTGTCACTGCTCGCCACAATGCAGCGTGCACGCTCTGTTGAGGGCAGAATTGCCGTTTTCAGCTGGTACAATAGCCGACTTCGGAGCGGTGGATGAGTGGTTTAAGTCGCACGCCTGGAAAGCGTGTGTGGGTTAATAGCCCACCGCGGGTTCGAATCCCGCCTGCTCCGCCAAAACAGAAAAGCCTGCACACGTGCAGGCTTTTTTTCGTCCGCCAATTTGCATCAGGAAGCCATTCCGAAAAACTTGGTGAAAATAAAAAAACGATTTCGGTTTAGAAGTTAAGAAGGCATGTCAATTGTCATCATCGGAGCTGGTCGGTAATTTGATCTCAGCTCAACTCTGACTTGTGAAAAACGATGACAAGAGTCAGGTCCATGAAATCGTGTCAATCCCCAAGTCGGTCCATTGAAAAGTTTCGCTACCTGAAAAATCAAACCAGCCCTCGACAATTTCCTCTGGCAACAAGCTTTCTGTCAGAACTCCTAAAAAAGTGAGGGTTGACCCAAAAGGCGCTTTTTCTGATCCCAACAATGTTGTGAGATCAATCACAACATTCCCTTCACTTTGGTTGACAAATATGCCTTTCATTTCGTCATCAGAGGTCAATCCCAATATCTGAAGGTAGTCCGTACCTGGGGTGAAATCACTAATTTCAATTTGAAAAGGTGTGGCTGAATCGTGAATAGGGGCCAGCACAAAAAGATCGTTCCCAGCACCACCCTCCAAGGTACCTTTGCCGTTACCGGCAATCAAAGTATCGCGGCCGCCCCCACCTTCAAGCAAATAATTCACATTGCTGTGGAAGTAAGCGTCTCCACCAACAAGCACATCATCACCTGCGTAACCCCTGACAATATCCATTCCCGCCTCAGAATTAGAGCCCGCAACAATATAGTCGTCGCCAGCCCCACCTTGCAGTAGATCAGAGCCAGCTCCTCCTAATACATTCATTGCATCACCACCAAAATAAACGGCATCGTCATTGGCTCCAAGATCAACAAACCACTTGTTCAAATATGGATTCCACTTGGTGGTTAAGAATTCGGTGGAAGTAGCAGAGTTGTATTGTGCAAATTGTGATTGAAAGATTCCGATACCACCCGCCTCTGGGTCGTCTTCACTCTCGAAGTAAGCTTTTAGAATGGGAGTTGCAAATATCCTCTGTGTGCTTTCTTCAGTCAGAGATGCACTGAAGGAATCTGCAAACAACTGCGTCTCAGACTCATTCAAAAATGAGAGTCCTGTCAAGGTGAGTGATGGATCGATCACAGCCAAATCACCACCACCCAGCCCAATGAAAATATCTCCCACCCCTAATTTTGAAACTTTGTCGGAAAAAATAGAACCTATTGCGATCAGACTCTCTTCCCCAGCTGAGGAAACAAACTCTGTTGACTGATTATTTTCGGCTTTCAACAAGTAGCCTACATTGTTTGAAGCAGCCAACTCAATCCTAGCCAACGCATCTTTTAGGGATGAAACTGAAAAGGGTGCTGAGACATTACCACTGTTATCTTTAGCAGTCACAAAGTAATCCATCAACTGAACTGAGCCTGCAGAATTTTCAAGATGGACTGCAATTTGAGGAGCAATCGTTGACTCACCTTGCACTGAAACACTGGTCTTCAGCCAGTTCAATAATGATGATGAGTCATTTAGGCTAACTGCATTTATGTCTTTCATCTTTAAAATTGGAGCATCGATATCTACATTTATCTGTCCGGCATAGTGCTCTGATGATGTGTTGCCTGCTCTGTCTATGGTTCGGAAATACATGTCATATTTACCAGATCTGTCTAGGGTATTGACATTGACCCACTCAGTAGAATTTTTTTGAGCAACTGAGTCAGCAGTATTAACCATTCGATACTGCAACCATTCATTTAATGAAACTTGAGACTTATCATAATCAAGCAAAGGCAAGGTTAATTGATTTATTTCTTTTAACCCTTTGTATTCAATAACTTCTGGTGCGACAGTATCTAATATGAAATTTTTGTACAAAACTTCCGATTGATTGCCCGAACGGTCAACTTGCAAAGTCGCCAACGTATACAAACCGTCAACAACTGGCATTG
>JBEGTA010000064.1:0-4681 GCA_041179665.1 Pseudomonadota bacterium | reverse complement strand
CCGCACCAACTCTCAGGCGGACAACGCCAGCGGGTCATGATCTCCATGGCCTTGGCATGCAGCCCCGATTTGCTGATTGCAGACGAGCCCACCACCGCGTTGGATGTGACGGTGCAAAAAGAAGTGCTCGCTTTGATCAAACACTTGGTGCAAGAAGACGGCATGAGCCTGCTGCTGATCAGCCACGATTTGGGCCTGATGCAAGACCAAGTGGACCGGGTGATGGTGATGTATGGCGGTGCAGTGGTCGAAAGCGCTTCAACGCCAGAGCTTTTTGAGCAACGCGCGCATCCTTACACCCGAGGACTTTTCGCTGCCCGACCGCGACTTGGCTTGGCCCGTGGCACACGCTTGGTCACCATTCCCGGGCGTGTGCCCGAATTGGTCGATTTCCCGGTGGGCTGTGCTTTTGCAGACCGTTGCACCATGGCCATCGAGACCTGTTTCACAATGCCCCCCCGGCCAGAACGAGTCGACCCTTTGTACCCATCGTCTGAGCCGCACACGGTCAGTTGTCCACATTGGAGGTCGTCATGATCCTGCCTCTTTCGGACGCCCCCCCCTTGTTGCATGTGCAGCAGTTAGGCCGCCGATTTGCCCTACCGCGCACGCGTTTTTGGGATGCTGCTCCGAGCTTGCAGGCGTTGTCCCAAGTGAGTTTCACTTTGCAGGCGGGGAAAAGTTTGGGCGTGGTGGGCGAGTCGGGCTCTGGCAAGTCCACACTGGCCCGCTTGGTGATGGCTTTGGATACACCCACCGAAGGTCAGGTGTTGTTTCAGGGGCAAGACATTCACCAATTGGCACCTGCCCCATTGCGCACTTTGCGCAGTGGCTTTCAGATGGTGTTTCAAGATCCTTATGGCTCGCTCGACCCGCGACAAAAAGTGCTGAGCATCGTGACCGAGCCTGTTCAAAGTGGCTTCAAGCCATCAGATGGGCGCACCGAACTCAGAGACCGCGCCGCGCAAGCCTTGAGCGAGGTCGGGCTGAGATCGGCTGACTTAGACAAATACCCCCACGAATTTTCAGGTGGACAACGACAACGCATCGCGATTGCACGGGCCTTGATCACGCGCCCCGCATTGATCGTGGCCGACGAGCCGGTGAGTGCGCTGGACGTGTCGGTGCAGGCGCAAGTGCTCAACCTGATGATGGATTTGCAAGACCGTTATGGCCTGAGTTATTTGTTTGTCAGCCATGACTTGGCGGTGGTCAATTTGATGTGTGACGACATCCTGGTTTTGCAAAATGGCCATGTGGTAGAACACGGTTCCGCGGAGCAGATATTCGAGCATGCAGCGCACCCTTACACCCAGGCGCTCATCTCAGCCGTTCCGGGCAATCAGAACGCTTTTTAAAAGCAGGAGTGACTATGAATACATCCTTCAACATGACCCGTCGCTTAGTCGGTTACGGCGGTGTTGCATTGTTGGCGATCAGCTTGATTGGAGCCCACGTTCAAGCGCAAGCCCAATCGCGCAAAGACAGCGTGATTTTGGGCATGATCTTGGAGCCCACCAGCCTAGACCCCACCATGGCGCCAGCGGCAGCCATTGGCGAGGTGGTGCACTACAACATCTTGGAAGGACTCACCAAGATCAATGCCGACGGCTCCATCAGCCCCTTGCTGGCCGAGAGCTGGAAAATGGACGCCGATGGCAAGGCCTACACCTTTAAGTTGCGCAAGGGCGTGAAGTTTCAAGACGGCGCCACGTTCGACTCGGCTGCTGTGAAGTTCAGTTTTGAGCGTGCCAAAGACCCCAAGAGCACCAACAAAGCCAAAGGTGCGGTGTTCAACAACATCAGCCACATCTCAACGCCCGATGCCCACACCGTGGTCTTGGTGTTGAACAACCCCGATGGCAACTTTTTGTTCCGCATGGGTGAAAACACCGCTGTCATCTTGCACCCCGACAGTGCGGCAACCGCCGCCACCAAGCCCGTCGGCACCGGCCCCTACAAGTTGGACACCTGGGCCAAAGGCTCGTCGGTCACTTTGACCAAATGGGACGGGTTCAGGGATGCCAATGCCATCAAATTGAAAAAGGTGACCTTCCGCTTTATCAACGATTCAGCGGCGCAAGTGGCCGCTCTGTTGGCCGGTGACATCGATGGCATGCCGCGTTTTCAATCACCCCAAAGCCTGAAGCAATTTCAAGCCGACAAGCGTTTCATGGTCGAGTTGGGCAGCACCGCGGGTAAGGGCATCATGACCATCAACAACCGCAAAAAACCTTTTGACGATGTGCGGGTGCGTCGTGCTTTGTCACACGCGATCGACAAAAAAGCCTTCATTGATGGCGTTTATGAAGGCTTGGCCAAACCCATTGGCAGCCACATGGCCCCCACCGATGCAGGCTATGTCGAGCTGAGCGGTGTGTACCCTTTTGACCCTGAAAAAAGCAAAGCGCTGTTGAAAGAAGCCGGCGTTCAGACCCCGCTCAATGTGACCTTGACTTTGCCACCACCGCCTTATGCCAGAAAAGGGGGCGAGATTTTGGCGGCCCAACTGGCCAAAGTGGGCATCATCGCCAAGATTGAAAACGTTGAATGGGCCCAATGGTTGGGTGGTACCTTCAAAGGCAACTTTGATTTAACGGTCATCAACCATGTGGAACCGCTGGACTACATGAACTATGCCAACCCACAGTATTACTGGGGTTACGACAGCAAGGCTTTCCGCGATATGGCGGCCAAGCACTCTGCGGCCATCACCGCCAAAGAGCGCACACAATTGTTTGGCGACATGCAGCGCTTGATTGCCAAAGACGCCGTTAATGTGTTTTTGTTCAATCCCACCAACACGGCGGTTTACCGCAAAGGCCTCAAAGGCCTGTGGTCCAGTTCGCCTATTTTTGCCAATGACATGTCGGCTGTTTCCTGGCAATAAAATCAAAAACGGCTCTCAACCGGCCAGAAAAGCTTGCTATAATTCCATGCATGATGCGGCTGTAGCTCAGCTGGATAGAGTACTTGGCTACGAACCAAGGGGTCGTGGGTTCGATTCCTGCCAGCCGCACCAAAAATTAGAAAGCCCACAACATTTGTTGTGGGCTTTTTCTATTCATGACCCCAAATTCCACCCCCGCCACTGAGGACGACGAAGACCTGGCCCTGCCGGCTTTGCCTGTAGGCGCACGGAACTACATGACGCCCGCCGGTTATGCCCGCTTGCGGTCTGAGTTGTTTGCGCTGATGGACGACGAGCGTCCCAAAGTCGTTGAAATCGTGCATTGGGCCGCCAGCAATGGCGACCGCTCTGAGAACGGTGATTACCTTTATGGCAAAAAACGCCTGCGTGAGATCGACAGGCGCATCCGGTTTTTGACCAAGCGGCTTGAAATGGCCGAAGTGGTCAACCCCAGCGTGCACCATGGTCGTGACCAAGTTTTTTTTGGTGCCACGGTCACCTATGCCGAGGCTTCAGGCCAAGAGCGCACGGTCACCATCATGGGTATCGACGAGGCCGACAGTTTGCAGGGTCAGGTCAGTTGGGTCTCGCCCATTGCCCGTGCTTTGCTCAAGTCTCGTGAGGGTGACCAGCTGAAACTGCCCACGCCTGCTGGCGTGCTGGAGATTGAGGTCTTGCAAGTGAGTTACCCCGCCCCAGCATGAGGTCGTGTGGGCGTGTGGGCTGGAAAGTTCAAACCCCGCGCAAGCAGCTTGAGTGCTCAAGAAACCGCGTTGCCACGATTGGTCAGGCGCTCGGCCTTGACCACCGAGGGTGTTCGCTTCAAGTGGCGCAGCACCTGATCAAGGTGGGTCGTGTCGCGCACGGCCACCACAAACTTCAACTCGGCCATGTCTTGTGGCGACTCATGGCCCATGTCCACATGAACGATATCGGTTTCTGCACTGGCCAAAGCCCCAGCCACCCGGGCCAGCACGCCTTTGCCGTTGACGACAGTGACATTGATGGCGGTCTCAAAGCTGCGGTTGAGTTCGTCTGACCATTCCACGCCAATGAAACGTTCGCTGTCTTTGTGCTCTAGCTTGCGGGCAGCGGCGCAGTCGCGGGTGTGCACGGCCAAGCCTTCACCACGGCCCAAATAGCCCACAATGTCGTCGCCCGGCAAAGGTCGGCAGCAGCGTGAGTACACCACCGATGCGTTCTCACTGCCGTCGAGGGTGATAGCACCTTGGGACACCGTTTCATGCGCTGTGAAACGTTCACGGGTCATCAACAAAGCATCGGGTTTTTGGCCCAGTTCAGACAACAAAGCGGTCAGGCGTTTGGCCACGATGGACGCAATGCGCTTGCCCAGCCCAATGTCCATCAACAGATCTTGCAGGTTGCGGTTGCCGGTAAAACGGAACAACTTTTCCCACAGTGCTTGGTGTGCGACATCGTCATCGGGCATTTTGTCGATGCCTTCAGCACGCAGTGCTTGGGTCAAGAGTTTTTCGCCCAACTCCACCGACTCGGTTTGGGCCATCGTTTTCAGGTGATGGCGAATTTTGGATCGGGCGCGGCCAGTTCTGACAAAACCCAACCAAGCGGGGTTGGGGGCAGAAACGGGGGCGGTGATCACCTCGACCACATCGCCGTTTTTGAGCTCAGTGCGCAAAGGCACTTGGTCGCCGTTGATGCGGGCTGCCATGGCGTGGTCACCCACCCGGCTGTGAATCGCGTAGGCAAAGTCCACCACCGTGGCGCCGCGGGGCAGGGCCATGATTTGGC
>JBEGTA010000063.1:0-13074 GCA_041179665.1 Pseudomonadota bacterium | reverse complement strand
CACGCGAGACAACGGATTGTAATGACATGAAGACATTGGTAATTGCAGAGAAGCCTTCAGTGGCTCAAGACATCGTCAAAGCTTTGACGCCGACCTCCGGCAAATTCGAGAAGCACGACGACCATTTCGAGAACGACACCTACGTCGTCACCAGTGCCGTGGGCCATTTGGTGGAGATCCAAGCACCCGAAGCGTATGACGTGAAGCGAGGCAAGTGGAGCTTTGCCAATTTGCCCGTGATTCCGCCGCACTTTGAGCTCAAGCCGGTCGACAAAACCAAGAGCCGCTTGAATGCCGTGGTGAAACAGGCCAAGCGCAAAGATGTGAACGCCTTGATCAATGCGTGTGACGCGGGCCGCGAAGGGGAGTTGATCTTTCGCTTGATTGAGCAATACGCCGGCGGCGCCAAATCGCTCGACAAACCGGTGCAGCGCTTGTGGTTGCAATCCATGACGCCTCAGGCCATTCGCGATGGCTTTGAACACTTGCGCAGCAACCACCAGATGCAGGGCTTGGCCGATGCCGCGCGCAGCCGCTCTGAGGCTGATTGGCTGGTGGGCATCAATGGCACCCGCGCCATGACCGCCTTCAACTCGCGCGATGGCGGCTTTTTCTTGACCACCGTGGGTCGCGTGCAAACGCCGACGCTGGCCGTGGTGGTCGAGCGCGAAGAACAAATTCGCAAGTTTGTGAGCCGCGACTATTGGGAAATCCACGCCGAGTTTGCGGCCACTGCCGGCACTTACCCCGGCAAGTGGTTTGACCCCGCTTGGAAGAAAGAGGAAGACGGCGAAAAGAAAGCTGACCGCCGTTGGACCGCCGCTGAAGCGCAAGCCATTGTCGATGCTGTGCGTGGCCAAACCGCCAGCGTGACCGAAGAAGCCACCCCCACAACTCAGGCCAGCCCAGGCTTGTTTGACCTGACCAGTTTGCAACGCGAAGCCAACGGCAAATTTGGTTTTTCGGCCAAGACCACCTTGGCCTTGGCGCAAAGTCTGTACGAGCGCCACAAGGCCCTGACCTACCCGCGAACCGACTCGCGTCATCTGCCTGAAGACTATGTGCCCGTGGCCAAGCAAACCTTTGAAATGCTGGCCGACAGCGGCATGCGGCACTTGGCGCCGCATGCACTCACGGCGTTGAACAACAACTACGTGCGCAAAATTCCGCGTGTGTTTGACAACAAAAAAGTGTCTGATCACTTCGCCATCATCCCCACGTTGCAAGCGCCCAGCGGCCTGTCTGAGGCCGAGCAAAAACTCTACGACTTGGTGGTGCGCCGTTTCATGGCTGTGTTCTTCCCCAGCGCCGAGTACCAAGTGACCACCCGCATCAGCGTGGCGGCGGGCCACAGCTTCAAAACCGTGGGCAAGGTCTTGGTTAAACCCGGTTGGCTGGCCATTTACGGCAAAGAAGCCGCAGAAGAAGTGGCCGATGCCAAAGACGGTGACAAGGGCCAGAACCTGGTGCCTGTGCAAGCCGGTGAAAAGGTCGGCGTGGACTCGGTCGAAGCCAAAGGGCTGAAAACGCGCCCACCCGCACGCTATTCAGAAGCCACCTTGTTGGGTGCCATGGAAGGCGCAGGCAAGATGGTGGACGACGACGAATTGCGCGAGGCCATGCAAGAAAAAGGGCTGGGCACACCCGCCACACGCGCCGCCATCATTGAAGGCTTGATCAACGAGAAATACATGCTGCGTGAAGGTCGCGAGATGATCCCGACCGCCAAGGCCTTTCAGTTGATGACGCTGTTGCGCGGCTTGCAGGTGGAAGAACTCTCCAAGCCCGAATTGACGGGCGAGTGGGAATACAAATTGGCGCAAATGGAGCAAGGCAAATTGAGCCGTGCCACCTTCATGGCAGAAATTGCCGCCATGACCGAGCACATCGTCAAGAAGGCCAAAGAGTACGACCGCGACACAGTGCCGGGCGACTACGCCACCTTGGTGGCGCCTTGCCCCAACTGTGGTGGCGTGGTCAAAGAAAATTACCGCCGCTACGCTTGCACGGGCGCGCAGGGCGCTTCAGAAGGCTGTGGCTTTTCGTTTGGCAAATCGCCTGCCGGCCGCACCTTTGAGCCCGCTGAAGTCGAGCAATTCATGCGCGACAAAAAGATTGGTCCCTTGGACGGTTTTCGCTCCAAAGCCGGCTGGCCCTTCGTCGCTGAAATGGCGTTGAAGTACAACGAAGAAGAGAAAAACTGGAAGCTCGAATTCGACTTTGGCGACGACAAGAAAAACGACGACAGCGGCGAGATTGTTGAGCTGAGCGACGAGGCACTTGGCGCCTGCCCCAAGTGCGGCAGCCCGGTGCACGAGCATGGCAGCAACTACGTTTGCAGCAAAGCCGTGCCCACCCATGCCCAGGCCACCCCCAGCTGCGATTTCAAGACCGGCAAGATCATCTTGCAGCAATCGGTGGAGCGTGAACAAATGGTCAAACTGCTGACCGCTGGCAAGACCGATTTGCTCGACAAATTCATCAGCAACCGCACACGCCGAAGCTTCAAGGCCATGCTGGCTTGGAACCCCGAAGAAGGCAAAGTGACCTTTGAGTTTGAGCAGCGCGAAGGTGGCAAAAAATACCCGCCCCGCAAAACCGCCGCCAAGAAGACCCCATTCGGCAAAGTGGCGGCCAAGAAAACCACAAGCGCCAAAACCCCGGCCGCCAAAAAAGTGGCCAAGGTGGCTGCGCCCAAAGCACCACGCAAGGCCGCTGTGGGCACCTTGAAGCCCAGCGCCTCATTGGCGGCCGTGATCGGTGATGGCACCTATGCGCGCACCGAAGTGGTGAAGAAAATTTGGGACTACATCAAGGCCAACAACTTGCAAGACCCAGCGGACAAGCGCTCTATCAAAGCCGACAGCAAGTTGCAGGCGGTGTTTGGCAAAGACCAAGCCACCATGTTTGAGCTGGCGGGCATCATTGGCAAGCACCTGTCTGCTTGAGGGGGGCACGCTTGTGCCCCGTCACTTCGGTGAATGCGGTTCAGGCTTTTTGCATTAGCATGATGTTTGATGATTTCGTGGGTAAATTAACTTTAGGAGACTTGGTATGAAAAAAACAATGTGGATGGTGCTGCCTTTCGTGTTGGCCGCAAGCCAAACAGCACAGGCGCAATCGGGTGAGTTCAATATGATTTGCTCAGCCCAAGCGGCTTGGTGCAACATCTTGGCCGTCACCTTCGAGAAAAGCCAGGGCGTCAAAGTCAACATGACCCTCAAAGGCTCTGGCGAAGCCATTGCCCAGATCATGGCCGAGCGCGCCAACCCCAAGACCGACTTGTGGTTTGGCGGCACAGGCGATCCGCACTTGCAAGCGGCTGAACAGGGTTTGTCGCAAGAGTACAAATCGCCCACCTTGCCCAAGTTGCATGACTGGGCGCAAAAACAAGCTGAGCAGTCGGGCTTTCGTACTGTCGGCATTTATTCCGGCCCATTGGGATTTGGCTACAACAGCGAGCTAATCGCCAAGAAGAAACTGCCGATTCCCAAGACCTGGGCCGATCTGCTCAAGCCTGAGTACAAAGGCGAAATCCAGTCCGCCAACCCCGCCTCCAGTGGCACGGCTTACACCATGATCGCGACTTTGGTGCAGCTCATGGGCGAAGAAAAAGCCTTTGACTACCTGAAGAAATTGCACGGCAACATTGCCACCTACACACGCTCAGGCACAGGCCCGATCAAAGCCGTGGCGCGTGGCGAGGCCACGATCTCCATCAGCTTTGTGCACGACGGCCCCGGCGAAAAAGCCCAGGGCTTCCCACTGGAAACAATCACCCCAGCGGACGGCACGGGCGCTGAAATCGGCTCGATGTCCATCGTCAAAGGCGCACGCAACATGGACGCGGCCAAGAAGTTCTATGAGTGGGCATTGACCCCTTCTGCCCAAGCTCTGGGCGCAGCTACGCTGCAGTTCCAGTTGCCCTCGCACAAAGAGACCAAGGTCGATCCGCGTGTCCCCGACTTCCGCAAAATCAAGATGATCAACTACGACTACGCCAAGTACGGCCAGACCGCAGAGCGCCGTCGTCTGATCCAGCGTTGGGAAAAAGAGGTCAACAGCTTGCCTCGCTGAACCGCAAAGCTGACCCATGAAGTGCGCGTGCAGAAAGCACCCTGATGACCATTGTTAGCCGCTTGCTGCACCCTTTGATGGGCTGGGTGGTGCTGGGCTTGTTGGCCTTTGCATTGTTGCCTTGGTACTTTCTGCAATCGCAATCGTTGACCGATGCACTGTGGAACAGTTGGGCCTCTGAAAGCGCGGGCAGTGGCTGGTTTCAAGCCCTGAATCACGGCCGCCCATGGTTGTGGTCAGGGCTGGTTGGCTTGGCCATTTCGGGTGCCGCGCTGTTGTTGCCCCCCAGCCGTCAACAGGGTCGCTGGCTGATTGTTGGCGCCCTGCTGGGCTTGTTGGGCTTGCTGGCCAGTGGCTTTTCGATTGGCGCCATCGGTTGGGTCTTCGCCACGTTTGAAGGTTGGTGGGGACCGTTAGAGAAGGGTCAATTCGGCATGGGCTTGGGCGGCGCGCTGGTGCTGCTGAGCTTGGTCGTGTTGCTCGGGGTCGGGGTGGCTCGGCTGGGTTATTTCCGCTCTGATGTTTTCGTGTCCTCTGCGGTGCTGCTATGTGTGGCCCTGCTGGCGCTGTTTGTGGTGTACCCCGTGTCGCGCTCGTTGGTGTCGGCGTTTTATGACGACATGGGGCTGTTTGCTCCCAACGCACTGGTGGAACGCTTGGCCACCGAACGCATTTGGGGACTCGGTTGTGTATGGCAACAGACCCGCTGTGGCGTTGCGTGGAACACGCTTTACTTGGCCCTGCTGACCGCTGCGGGAACCACCATCATGGGCACCTTGATGGCGCTGTGGGCCGAGCGGGGGCAGACCCGATTCGCACGTCCGCTGAACGTGTTGGCGATGTTACCCATCATCATTCCCCCCTTTGTGGTGGGCTTGGGCCTGATCTTGCTGTTTGGCCGTGCGGGCTTGTACAACCAGTTCATGGAGTGGGCCTTTGACATTCCGCCAACGCGCTGGTTCTATGGTGTGTTTGGCGTTTGGCTGGCGCAGATGTTCGCCTTCACCCCGATTGCTTTCATGATCATGCGCGGTGTGGTGCAAGGGGTCAGCCCTGCACTTGAAGAGGCGGCGCAGACTTTGCGAGCCAGCCGCTGGCGCACCTTCACCACCGTCACCTTGCCATTGCTCAAGCCGGGCTTGGCCAATGCGTTTTTGGTGGGCTTCATTGAGAGCATGGCCGACTTTGGTAACCCAATCATCTTGGGCGGCTCGTATGCGGTGTTGTCGACCGAAATTTTCTTTGCCATCGTGGGTGCATCGCTCGACCCCGGCATGGCGGCTGCATTGGCCTTCATCCTCAGCGTGTTTGCCTTGACAGTCTTTTTTGTCCAACGCGGCTTGCTCGGGCGCAGCAGTTTCACCACCGTGACCGGCAAAGGCGATGCCGGTGTGGCCATGCCCTTGCCGATCGGCGTGCGCAGGTTGTGCATGGGAGTGGCCGGGCCTTGGTTGGTCTTCACATTGGTGGTTTATCTGTTTGCCTTCCTTGGCGGTTTCGTCAAAGTGTGGGGCCGCGATTACACCTTGACCTTGAACCATTTCCGCGTGGCCTTTGATTTGCAGTGGACCGAGCATGGCTTGCAGTGGGCGGGCACCGCATGGAATTCGCTTTTCACAACCGCCACGCTGGCGGCCATGGCAGCACCGGTCTGCACCGCTTTGGGCTTGCTCATGGCGTGGTTGCTGGCGCGCACAGAATTTCGTGGCAAGGCCAGTTTTGAATTTGCCGCACTGCTGACTTTTGCCATCCCCGGCACTGTGCTCGGGGTGAGCTATATCTTGGCTTTCAATGTGCCACCGGTCGAGCTCACGGGCACCGGTCTCATCATCGTGCTGTGTTTTGTGTTTCGAAATTTGCCAGTCGGTGTGCGCGCTGGCACAGCGGCTTTCAAGCAACTCGATGGCTCACTCGATGAAGCGTCTCAGATGCTCGGCGCCAGTACCTTGACGACGTTGCGCCGTGTGGTGTTGCCCCTGTTGAAGCCGGCTTTGGTGGCCGCCTTGACCTACAGCTTTGTGCGTTCCATGACCACGGTCTCGGCGGTTATTTTTTTGGTGTCGGCCAAATACGAGTTGGCCACCACCTACATCATCGGTCGCGTGGGCAATGGTGACTACGGCGTTGCGCTGGCCTATTGCACGGTGTTGATTGTGTTCATGTCTGCCATCACTTGGCTGCTGCAAAAAGCGGTGGGTGAGCGGCAACTGGGGCGCCGCGCCCCGGCCCCCCACTGAGGAGTTGATTGGTGTCATCGTTGCAACCCGGTATTGAGTTCAGGCAAGTCACCAAGCGCTACAGCCCCAACGGGCCGCTGGTGGTCAAAGGCATCGACTTTGTGGTGCCCAAGGGCACCCTCACCACCATCTTGGGCCCGAGTGGCTGCGGCAAGACCACCACGTTGCGCATGATTGCGGGTCTGGAAAGCCCCAGCGGCGGTCAGATCCTGATCAATGGCAAAGACGTGACCCAACTTGGCCCCAACGAGCGCCAGGTGAGCATGGTGTTTCAAAGCTACGCTTTGTTTCCCCACATGACGGTGTTGCAAAACGTGAGCTATGGGCTAGAGGTTTCGGGTGTGCCGCGCAGCCAAATTCGCGACCGCGCGCAAACCGCCTTGTCAACGGTGGGCTTGCAAGGCATGGATGAGCGCTATCCCAGCGAGTTGTCTGGCGGGCAACAACAACGGGTGGCCGTGGCACGTGCTTTGGTCATTGAGCCGGCGGTGCTGTTGTTCGATGAGCCCCTGTCAAATTTGGATGCCCGGTTGCGCCGCAGCATGCGCGAAGAAATTCGCACCCTGCAACAACGCTTGGGCTTGACCGTGGCCTATGTCACCCACGACCAAAGCGAGGCTTTGGCTGTGAGTGACCAGATCATCGTGATGGAGTCGGGTCTTATTGCACAGGCCGGAACGCCACAAGGTTTGTACGAACAACCGACCAGTGCTTTTGTCGCTGGCTTCATGGGTGAAGCCATGTTGTTTGATGGTGAAAGCCGGGCTGACGGCAGTGTCCAAGTCGGGCCGCTGATTTTCTTTCCACGCAACCGTTTGGCCAGTGGCCCCGTGAAGGCCGCGATTCGACCCGAGGCCTGGCGCATCACCTCGCGAGCCGAGGCTTCGCTCGGCGGGCCCTTGGTGAAGCAGGCCTACCTCGGTTCTTTCCAAGAGTTGACCATCGACACGGTGCTTGGCCCGGTCTTTGTGGTGACACCGCAAGTGGAGCGGCAATGGGTGGTGGGTGAAGAGCTCGGACTGGCTCTGGGTGAACATGGCGTGACGGTGGTGGCAGCATGAAACGTGAAACAGTGGTGTTTGATTTGGGCGGTGTGGTGTTCAACTGGGAGCCGCTGCGTTTGATGCGCGAAGTCTTTCCGACACGGGTTCAAGATGACGCAGGCGCAGCCAAGTTGCTGTCCGAGGTGTTTCAAAATCACCAACCGCACGGTGACTGGGCGCAATGGGATCGGGGCTTGGTCAAGCCAGATGCCTTGGCGGAGCGCATCGCGCAAAGGCTGGCCATGCAGGCCCATGAAATCAGGGCGCTCATCGATGCCTTGGCGCCTCACATGCGCGTGAAGCAAGAAACGATTGACCTGATTTTGGAGCTCAAGGCTGCCAATCACAGGTTGGTGTACCTGTCGAACATGCCCGAAGAACTGGCGCAGTGGATTGAACGCGACCACCCCTTTGCCGATTGGTTTGAGGACGGTGTTTTTTCTGCGCGTGTGAGTCTTGTCAAACCAGACGATGTGATTTATCGCTGCACCGAAGAGAAGCTGTCGCTTTCAGGCCAGGCCCCTGTATTTGTCGACGACATGCAGCCCAACATCGATACCGCACACCGAAACGGATGGCGCCCTATTCGCTTTGAGAATGCCCAGCAAGTCAGGGCGCGCTTGTGCGACTTGGGCTTGCTGGCCTGACTAAGGTTCTAGCAACCGCAGCTTCACGGGCAAAGCTTCCAGCAGGGGCTTGAGCTGTGCCCAGTCTGCTGGCGAAGTGGCTGTGGCATCCACCGTCACCGGTGCATCGCCCTCGGCCATCACTTGGGGCCACTTTTCGGGGTGTGTTGGCAAGTTTGCGAAGACGCGCTCTGTCAGGCTTTGCACCACAGCGGCTGTGGCCAGCGTGCGCAATTCGGGCTTGTAAATTTTGCCGACATTGGTGACGGGCATGCGCTCCAACAGCGTGATGGATTTGGGCTTGGCCGGTGCCTCGTCCACCCGTTCGGCGGTGAAGGCCAGCAAGGCTTCTGGACTCACCTGTTGGCCTGCTTTGAGTGTGGCAAAGGCCACGGGCAACTCGCCCGCGTAGGCGTCGGGTGCGCCCACGGCGGCGCACAGCGCCACGGCGGGGTGCGCGCCCAGCGCGTCTTCAATCACCTTGGGGTCAATGTTGTGGCCGCCGCGAATGATCAGGTCTTTGGCGCGCCCCGACAAATGCAAGCGGCCTTCGTTGTCGAGAAAGCCCACGTCGCCCGTGATCAGCCAGCCGTCGGGCGTAAAGCTGCGTTGGGTTTCTTTGGCGTCCAAATAGCCCGAGAACAAGTTGGGGCCTTGGTACAGCACCATGCCTTTTTCATTCGGTGGCAGGTCGCGCGTGCTGGCTTGGTCGTCAGCAGTCAGCGCCACAACCCGCACCCGCGCATGGGGCAGCGGCCAGCCCACACAGCCTGCAGGCGCAGACAAGCCCGGTGGCGCCACGGTGCTCAAGCCTGCGGTCTCGGTCATGCCCAGACTTTCGTGGACAGCCAAACCAAACTGGCGCTCAAAGCGCAAGGCCAATTCGGGCGGCAAGGGCGCGGCACCGGTGCGCACCGCACGCAAGCGCGAAATGTTGGCCCCCTCCAAGGGCACGCCAGCCAAAGCGGCCAACACGGTGGGCACGCCAGACATCAGGGTGCAACCGTGGTGCTCTACCAAGCGCCAATAGTTTTGTAAAACCTCTCGCTCGCGAAACAAAGCCGCGGTTGGAATGATCACGTGCATGCCGATTGCCAATGAGCACAGGGCGCCGGGCAACACCCCGGCCACATGAAACAAGGGGTAACCATTGATCGTCACGTCGCTCGGCTGAAAGCCTTGCATGGTGGCATTGGCCCAAGCGGTGAACACCTGTGCGCCATGGCTGTGCCTGGCCAATTTGGGTGCACCGGTGGTGCCTCCGGTGTGGAAATAAGCAGCAATGTCTTGCGCACTGAACACCCGCCCGCTGAGCAACCGGTCTGCATTTTGCTGGCGGCGCAAGGCGTGAAAGTCTTGTGCACCTGCGGGCAAGGGGCTTGGCAAAGCTTGCCCGTCAGGGTGAACCAGCAAGAGGGTTTTCAAGTGCGGTAATTTCTCTTGCAAGCGCAAGGCCTTGGCCAGCATCTGGCTGTCGTCCTCCACGCCGTGGGCGATCAACACTTTGGCTTGGCTGGCTTGCAGCAGCGACAACAGTTTTTCTTCACTCAGCAGTGGGTTCAGGGGTTGCACGATGCCGGCAGCTTCGCCGCCCCACAAGGCCAAGTGGTAGGCCAGACCGCCCGGCAACAAAATGGCCGTCACATCTTGTGGCCCAACCTGCAGGCCCTGCAGTGCATTGGCAGTTTGGTGAATGCCTTGCAACAACTCGCGGTAAGTCCAGCAAGTGGCAGCGCCGCCCGGTTCTGCGGTGTGCAAAAAAGTGAGGGCAGCTTGGTCTGCATGGGCCCGTGCGCTGGCGGCAATCAGTTCATAGGTGCTGGCCCAAGGCATGGCCTGGGCCAAAGGTGTGGCTTCGATCTGACGAATGGCCGCCAGAGATGGAACAGGCGATGAGACAGTCAAGTGCATGCACGATGTTAGCCACGCGCTGGGCCGTGCTTTGTCACCCATGCGGCAAAGAGAGTCCTTCTGCGTGAATAATCTACAGCATGAAACGAACCCGTCTAAACATCAACGCTCTGGACCTCTGAACATGCCCATGAAGTCCGCTCGCTGGGTGGTGGTGTTTGACGCGCAATGCCTGCTGTGCAATGCATGGGTGCGGTTTTTGTTGCGGCATGACACTCAGGCCATTTTCAGTTTTGCGTCGATCCAAGGCCGTACCGGACAGGCGCTGTTGCAGCAAGCGGGCTTGCCGTTGGAAGGCCTGCAAACCTTGTTGCTGGTGGATGGCCCCCAGCATTGGCAAAACACCTCGGCGATCTTTCGCATCCTGCATGCGTTGGGCTGGCCTTGGCGCGCGGCTTGGGTGTTGTGGTGTGTGCCCGCGGTCTTGCGCGATGCCATTTATCGCACCTTGGCGCGACACCGTTACAAATTGTTCGGCCGGTCAGACACTTGCCTTGTGCCGCCGCCCTATACGGCATCGCGCTTTTTGGACTGACCTGCAAGCCAGACCCGACAGCCCCTCATCAATCCAAAGGGCAGTCGAGAGGGTTGAAGGGCCTGTTGTGGCTCAGCGGCCGACCACGCGTGCCATCTCCAGGCACTTGTTGGAGTAGCCCCACTCGTTGTCGTACCAAGCCACCACTTTGATGAAGGTGCTGTCCAGCGCAATGCCGGCATCGGCATCGAACACGCTGGTGCAAACTTCACCGCGGAAGTCGGTGGACACCACTTTGTCGGTGGTGTAGCCCAGCACGCCCTTGAGCGCGCCTTCGCTTTGGGCTTTCATCTCGGCGCAAATTTCGGCGTAAGTGGCGGGGTTGTTCAGCTCGGCTGTCAGGTCCACCACCGACACATCGGACGTGGGCACGCGGAACGCCATGCCGGTCAACTTGCCTTTGATTTCAGGAATCACCACGCCCACCGCTTTGGCCGCGCCAGTGCTGCTGGGGATGATGTTTTCTAAAATGCCACGGCCGCCGCGCCAATCTTTGTTGCTGGGGCTGTCCACGGTTTTTTGTGTGGCCGTGGCCGCGTGCACCGTGGTCATCAGGCCGCGCTTGATGCCCCACTTGTCGTTCAGCACTTTGGTGATGGGCGCCAAGCAGTTGGTGGTGCAGCTGGCGTTGCTGATGATGCTTTGGCCGGCGTAAGACGCGTGGTTCACGCCATAAACAAACATCGGGGTGTCGTCTTTGGAAGGCGCCGACATGACCACTTTTTTGGCACCTGCGGCCAGGTGTTTGCCGGCGCTGTCTTTGTCCAAAAAGAGGCCGGTGGACTCGATCACCACATCGGCCCCGACGTCGTTCCATTTCAGGTTGGCCGGATCGCGCTCTTGGGTCAGGCGAATTTTTTTGCCATTCACCACCAGGGTGCTGCCTTCCACCGCCACGCTGCCCTTGAAGCGGCCGTGCACGCTGTCGTAATGCAGCATGTAGGCCAAGTAATCAGGCTCCAACAAGTCATTGATGCCCACAATTTCGATGTCGTTGAAGTTCTGCACAGCTGCGCGGAACACCATGCGGCCAATGCGGCCAAATCCGTTGATACCGATCTTTGTGGTCATGAGAGTCTCTTTAGGGTTGGAGTGAAAAAGGGTGGGCCACTGGGGCTTGCCTGTGGGGCTGTTGCCCTGCCAATGTAACCATGTTATGGCATTTTGGGTAACTTTGTTACAAGCGCCGGGTGTGGTCGGGATTTGTTCTGGTTTAG
Source organism: Pseudomonadota bacterium (assembly GCA_041179665.1). Classification (GTDB taxonomy): domain Bacteria; phylum Pseudomonadota; class Gammaproteobacteria; order Burkholderiales; family Burkholderiaceae_C; genus Limnohabitans_A. The sequence goes on along the minus strand of JBEGTA010000063.1, from coordinate 1,428 downwards.
TAACTGGCGGCGGACTTAGGCGTGGTTTCCCCCCTCGCTAGGCCTGTATGAATAGTTTATATTTCAATTTTTTATTCTGGAGACAACCATGAGCCGTTCAGAGTTTGACTACGTGGTGGTGGGCGGCGGTTCGGCGGGTTGTGTGTTGGCCAGTCGCTTGAGCGAAGACCCGAATGTGCAGGTGGCACTGCTGGAGGCCGGTCCCCCAGATACCAGCGCCTTGATCCATTGCCCCGCCGGCATCGCCCTGATGGCGCGCACCGAATGGGTCTCAGAGGGCATGACCACAGTGCCGCAAGCGGGCTTGCTGGGGCGCAGCGGTTTTCAGCCCAGAGGGCGCACCTTGGGGGGCTCCAGCTCTATCAACGCGATGGCCTACATCCGGGGTCAGCAGGGGGATTACGACACGTGGTCTGACATGGGGTGCCCGGGCTGGTCTTGGGCCGATGTGCTGCCCTACTTTTTGAAGTCGGAACACAACGAACGTTTGACCAACGAATGGCATGGCCAGCATGGCCCTCTGAATGTGGCCGATTTGCAAAGCCCGAATGTGTTTTCTCACCGTTTTGTCGAAGCCGCGGTTCAGTCGGGGTTGCCGCGCAATCCCGACTTCAATGGCCCCACGCAAGAAGGTGCAGGCTTGTACCAAGTCACGCAGCGGGCGGGTGAGCGTTTCAGCGCAGCCAAAGCCTACTTGACACCCCATTTGGGGCGCGCCAATCTGACGGTGATGACCGGGGTCACGGTGGACCGCATTGGTTTGGTCAATGGGGTGGCTCGCGAGGTGCATGCCCTGCAAAACGGCGCAGCCATTACGTGCATTGCGCGCCGAGAAATCATCTTGAGCGCTGGCGCATTCCAATCCCCGGCGATTCTGATGCGCTCAGGCATTGGCCCTGCTGTGCATTTGCAAAATATGGGCATCGCGGTGCAGCACGCCTTGCCGGGTGTAGGAGAAAACCTGCATGACCACCCCGATGTGGTGTTGGTGGCCGATGCGCCAGGCCACACCGATTTGGTCGGTGTGTCCCCACGCGGCATTTGGGACACCCTGAAAGCCATGTGGGAGTGGCGCCAGCACCGCAAGGGGCGACTGACCACCAACTTTGCCGAAGGCGGTGCTTTTTACAAAAGCAGCACCGAGGTGGCCGAACCCGACATCCAGTTGCACTTTGTGGTGGCCAAGCTGGTGGACCATGGCCGTCAACTGACTTTGGGACATGGCTACTCATTGCATGTGTGTTTGTTGCAACCCCACAGCCGTGGCCGTGTGTTGCTGAACGACCGCGACCCGCACAGCGCGCCGCTGATTGACCCCCAATTTTTGAGTGATCCGCGTGACATTGAGCGACTGCGAAACGGTGTTCGTCAGGCCCAAGCCATCATGGCCCAGCCAGCGCTGGCCGCATACGGCCGTGAATGGGCCGC
>JBEGTA010000062.1:0-4107 GCA_041179665.1 Pseudomonadota bacterium | reverse complement strand
GAGCCACAAGCGCCGTCTTTGCAGCCGTAGGGCAGGCCAATGCCTTGTCGAATGCCTGCAGCCAGCAAGGTTTCGTTGGCATCGGCCGTGAAGCTGCGGCCGCTGGGCTGCACAGAAATTTGAAAGCTCATCTTTTCGGTATCCTTGAGGGGTTGACGTCGACCCGGAACCCCTGATTTTGCCTTCAAACCAAACCCCCTTAGGCTCACTGCCTGCTCGTTTTCGCCGACAACGCGTCTTGATCGTGGGATGTGGCGATGTCGGCTTGCGAACCGCTGGGCAATTGGGTGCCCCCCAAAGCCAGCGCGTGCGGTTGCTGGCGCTGACCTCATCCCCCGAGCGTGTGCGTTTGTTGCGCGCTTGCGGCATCACCCCGTTGCAGGGCAATTTGGACGACTCGGCCAGTTTGAAGCGCTTGGCTGGCTTGGCCCACCGCGTGATTCATTTGGCGCCGCCACCAACGGATCGGCGTGGCGAATCGGAGCGCGATCCGCGCAGCCAAAACCTGATTCGCGCTTTGCGATTGCGCACCCCACCCGAAGTCTTGGTCTACGGATCGACCACCGGTGTGTATGGCGACTGCGCTGGTGAGCGTGTGAGCGAGACCCGAAGCGTTCGCCCCCACACACCACGGGCACAGCGCAGGGTCGATGCCGAAAACCTGATGCGATTTTTGGGACGCAGCGGCGTGCGCGTGAGCGTGCTGCGTATTCCTGGCATTTATGCCCCGGACCGGGAAGGGGGCACGCCCCGTGAGCGCTTGCTGAAAGGCACGCCCGTTTTGATGGCCAAGGAAGACGTTTACACCAACCACATTCATGCCAACGACTTGGCGCGTGCTTGCAGCGCTGCGTTGTGGCGTGGCAAAGCCCAGCGGCTGGTCAATGTGTGCGATGACACCGATATGAAAATGGGCGACTATTTTGATTTGGCCGCCACTTTGTATGGGTTGCCCAAACCGCCACGCTTGTCGCGCCACGATGCCAACGCCGCATTGCCCTTGATGCTGTTGAGCTTCATGAACGAATCCAGGCGACTGGACAACACCCGCATGAAGAAAGAGTTGCGCCTGCAGTTGCGTTATCCCCATGTCCGTGACGGCTTGAGCCCCCAAGGCGCGTTGTTTGACCATGGGCGCTGACGCCAACATGCTCGCACAACGCATCGACAAATGGCTGTGGGCGGCCCGGTTCTTCAAGACCCGCAGCATCGCCAGTGAAGAGATTGGCAAAAACAGGGTGCAGGTCAATGGCCAAGATGCCAAAGCCTCACGCGAGGTGAAGCCCGGCGATACGGTTCGACTGCGCCAGGGCGCTGTCGAGCGGACCGTGGTGGTGCAAGGCTTGAGTGCACAGCGCGGCCCGGCGCCCGCTGCCCAGTTGCTTTATGAAGAAACGCCCGAGAGCATTTTGGCGCGACAAAAAGCGGCCGAACACAACCGTCTGGCGCGAGAGCCGTCGCTCAGCATCGAGCAAGGCCGGCCCACCAAAAAAGACCGCAGGCAAATAGAACGCGCTTGGAATGACCGCTGGAGTGCGGGCATCGACTGAGCCGATTGCGCAAGAAAAAAGCCGCAAGTCGTGACAACTTGCGGCTTTGGTCTGGTGCCCGGGGCCGGACTCGAACCGGCACGCCTTGCGGCGGGGGATTTTGAGTCCCCTGAGGTATTAATATTGAAACGTTGATCACCGTTGATATAATATATACAAATCAACAACTTAAACACTAATGCTGGATAAAATAACAGCTTCGGATGTTGATTGATATTCGCCTAAACTGGCATACGCGGCATACATTTCGCATACATGAAGTATCAACAGCATGACAAGACCACCCAAGGCGAAAGCGCCGGACTTGAGCAAAAACCAACGCCTGACTGTTGGCAGCATAGACCGCCTGCGCTGCCCTGATGGAAAGCAACAGGCATTCATGCGATGCGCTGAGGTCAACGGCTTGCAGGTACGCGTGACCGCCGCCGGGTCCAAGTCTTATGTTTACCAACGCAAAGTGAACGGGCAAAGCCTGCGTTTGACCATCGGGGCTGTGTCTACCTGGTCAATTGCCGATGCTCAAAAAGAGGCTCGCCGCTTGGCCGTGACACTGGATAGGGGCGATGATCCGCGCCAAATTGCCCGTGAAAAGCAAGCCGCCAAAGTTGCCGCCCGTGCCGAACAGGACCGTGCCGCCTATTACACCTTTGCTAATTTGATGGCAGCTTATGCCAACGAGTTGGAGCGCCAAGGCAAGACCTCACATGCCAAGGTCCGGGCCATGATGCGCTTGCACCTAGTGGAAGGCTGGCCTGTGCTTGCCAATACTCCCGCTAACAAAGTGACTGCTGAGCAAGTGGCCGATCTGCTGCGTGGCCTGAGCGAAGCCGGCAAGAGTCGGACCGCTGGCAAGGTGCGAAGCTACACACGCGCCGCTTTTGAAATGGCACGCACCGCCAAGCTGGACCATGAGGTACCCGTTCACTTTAAATCCTTTGAGGTCCAACACAATCCCGCCGCTGAGACCGTGGCCATCAAGTTGGAAACCGACAAGAACCCTTTGAAGCCAGCTCACCTGCGTCAATATTGGCAAGCCATTGAAAAGCTGCCAGGTGTCCAAGGCGCAGCCCTTCGTCTGCACCTGCTAACAGGTGGACAGAGGATCGAGCAACTGCGATTGTTGGTACAGACCCACGTCAAACCCGGAGCCATCATCCTGCTGGACGCAAAGGGCAGGTCAGGTCGTGGGTCAAGGCCTCACACCGTGCCACTGATCGCCGCCGCCCGTTCTGCCATGGCCGAACTGCTGACCCTGAACTCCGGGGGCGATTTCCCCTTATCGGTTACAGGTGGCAAGACCGCCATCAGCGCCAAAGCTTTCGCTGAGTGGGCTAAAGGCGCCGCATCAGGCATCAAATGGGTTGACTTGGGCGAACCAGTGGGGCAGTTCCAAGCTAAACGCCTCAGGTCCGGGGTAGAGACCACACTGGCCAGTTTGCGCGTGAGCCAAGAAATACGGGGGCACCTGCTGAGCCATGGCGTGAAGGGGGTGCAAGCGGCCAGCTATGACGGGCATGACTACGAACCAGAAAAGCTGGAAGCACTGGAAAAATTGCATCGTCACCTGACTGAAACCAGTGCCAGCGTAGTCCAAATATCGGCAAGGGTTGCGGCGTGATTATTTGGCCACCGCCTGAGAGTTTATGCCTCAGAAAGGCCCGATTGCAGCCCGGGACGAAAAGTCGGAAACCTTCGCCGACCTGCTGGGTATCTCACTTAGAAGGGTGCCTTAAAGGGGCCGCACATGAGTAAACCACTTAGCTCAGGCACTGACCTGTACTTCCTCGCTGAAGCCACCGAGTTGATAAGTGACCAAGTGGGGCATGACCATGCCCAGCGTGAGCAATTGGCCAAAGATATGCGCGATGCTGTGCTCAAGGGCGCGCTTGGTGCGTTTTTCTACACGGATGGAGAAGCGCTTCGAAAGAGCGCAATCGGCAAATTAGAACGCACACTGGGAGATGACAAACATTGCACGGTTGAGCCAACCACACCACTGTGCGTGCGTCCTGCTGGGGTAAACGCATGGCTCAAAACTACGAGTTGGGGGTTCACTTGGGATATTCCGGCGCCAGCGCCAGCGCCAGCAAAGAAAACATCAACGGCAGAACAGCGACAAACGGAAAGGTGGAATGCGTGCATTGACGCGGGCTTGCATATGCCAACTGACACATACAGGCCATACCCGCGAGGGATAAGCGATGTGGCTAAAAAGCTGAGGATTACGCGCCAGAGCCTTACAGAAGATTTGGACAATTACCGTGAGCGAATTTTCGAGGGTAAAAACGGCAGGTGAAATGCAGGGAAAGTGCAGGTGCCTGCCTGCTGGGATATGAAAATAATTGCTAACCATGTTCAACAAACCCAAGGGGTTACATCATGGCTGCAAAGACTTTTCAACCCGTGGCACTTAAGCACGAAAAACGCGCCGCGCTTCCTACAAACGAGGCCGCTTACCACCTGAATCGTGCAGAACAAACACTGCGCCTTTGGGCAATACGCAACGACGGGGCCGTGAAGTGCCTGCGAGTCAATGGGCGACTGGCTTGGCCTCTGG
>JBEGTA010000061.1:0-5662 GCA_041179665.1 Pseudomonadota bacterium | reverse complement strand
GATGCTGCGCAGGTCGTTCGGCGCGTGTTCGCCATCGATCACCAACCAGTCGAATCCGGCCAAGGCACAGATCTCGGCGGTGTAGGCACTGGCCAAGCCCATCCACAACCCGATTTGAGGGCGACGATCGCGAAGGGCTTGTTTGAAAGTGTTCACGGGTGTCAGCATGGTGTGTCCTTCTGATTAAACGAACCACGGCCTGTCGTAGCCAATTGGGCAATTTGAGAGATGAGACAAAGCCCAGCGCCTTTAAGCCCGAGCCGCAAGAACAGTTGCGATAACAGTGGCGAGAACAGTCTCGGTGGGTACCCACCCAATCTGCCCAAGCTGTCAGTAGATAAAACCTCAAACAAATCGAAACTCCAATTTGCCCAAGGGCCCGTAATCTGCATCGAACACGTCGCCCACTTTGGCGGGCGCAGGCTTGGTGAACGAGCCGGCCAGCACGATCTCGCCAGCTTCCAAATGCTCGCCCCAAGGCGCGAGTTTGTTGGCCAGCCAAGCGATGCCAACTGCCGGATGACCTTGCACACCGGCTGCCAAACCGGTTTCTTCCACCACGCCGTTTTGGCGCAACACCGCGCCGCACCAAGGCAAGTCGGTGGTCAAAGGATCCACCTGTTTGGCCCCCAACACAATGCCGGCGTTGGCAGCGTTGTCGCTGATGGTGTCGTAGACCTTGCGCATGACTTTGGTGTGGCGATCAAATTGCTCAATGCGCGCATCAATGATCTCGATCGCAGGCGTCACATAGGCCGTGGCTGCCAACACCTCGGCCACAGTGACATTGGGGCCTCGCAGTTCTTTTTTGAGGATAAAGGCCAACTCCACTTCAACACGGGGCGCGATGAAATGGCTGTGCGGGATGTCCAGCACTTGGCCCGGCGTGCAGGTGTAGAGCATGTCGTCCAGCAAGGTGCCGTAGTCGGGCTCGTCGATTTGGCTTGAGACCTGCATGGCGCGGCTGGTAAGGCCAATTTTGTGGCCGATGATTTTTCGGCCTTCGGCCAACTTGATCTGCATCCAAGCACGGTTGATGCGGTATCCGTCTTCGATCGTCATGCCTGCAAAGCGCTTGGAGAAGTGCTCGATCTGCGTGCGTGATTTTTCGGACTGGTTCAGCTCGTGTGCAAGCTGTTGAATCTGCTCTTCGGAAAACACCGACATGGTTCAGGCCTTGTTGAATAGGGGGTGCAGGTTGCTGTGCTTGGCGTCAAACACTTCAGGGCCTACGTCAATTTGCAGCGTGATGCCGATGTGGCGCTGCGCCATCACCGGCGCAAAGAAAGCCTTGGCCACATCCAGCAGGCTCTGGCCGGCCCGCTGCTGTGTGGCCTCGCTGCGGCCACGGCCCATGCGCAGGTTCAGGTAAACAAAAGCGTAATCGCCTGTCCCACCTGCGGCTTGTCCGGCCGCGCCGCCATCGGCCACGGCGTAATGCGGCGCGGGGTAGGCCAACACACGGGTGCCGCCAGTTGGAAAAACGGCTTGGCCCGCCTCGTCTTTCACACCGAGCATGGCATCGGCCAGTTGGCGACACAGCGTGGTCATGTTGACCTCGTGGTCCAGTTGGCCGGTATAAAGAATCACAAGATGCGGCATAGAGCCCTCAACGATCACAAACGGGTGCTGATGGCGGTGTAGCCCTCAGCTTGGCTGGCCACGGGGCCGGGCACTTGCGCCCCGTCTTGCGCGGTGACCTCAAAAATGGCATTGAGTTGGCCCGTGCCACTGGCGCCAAAGTACGGGGTGACCATGTCGACGGCCCCGTCGTAGCCGGTCCAGCCCAAGGCGCCCATCAGCATCGCGGTGTCGTGCATGAAGCCTTCGCCGTGGCCTTTGCTGGCGTACTCGGGCAGCATCTCGCAAAAGGCTTTCCATTCGCGGTTGGCCCACATTTGCAGCACCTGCTTGTCGAGTTGCTCTAAAAAGGGACTCCAGATTCTGTGGGCAAATTCGGGAGCTAAACCGTTTTGCGCAAAGCGGTGGCTGAGCGAGCCGCTGGCCAAAAACGCCACCTTGCCGTCGTAATGTTTTTCGACCGCCTCGCGCATGGCCCAACCCAAGCGGGCGCTGTCGTTCAGGTAATGCACCATGCACAGCGCCGAGACCGAGACCACCTTGAAGTGCTGGTCTTCGTTCATGTAGCGCAGAGGCACCAAGGTGCCGTACTCGGGGTCCAGCGTGGTGTTGTCGTGCGCCAAGGTTTCGATGCCGTGTGCATTGGCCACTTTGGCCAGCAGGTGACCTAGTTCGGGGTTTCCGGGTGACTCAAACGCCATGTGGTGGATGAAGTGCGGCAACTCGTTGCTGGTGTAGCTGCCCTTGAAATGCGGCGCGCAGTTGATGTGGTAATTCGCATTCACCAGCCAGTGGGTGTCAAACACCACCAGCGTGTCCACGCCCATCGCGCGGCAGCGGCGGCTAATTTCTTTGTGCCCGTCGATGGCGCTTTGCCGAGTACCAAAACGCGGCCCCGGAATTTCGCTCAGGTACATGCTGGGCACGTGGGTGATTTTGGCCGCGAGGGCAAGTTGTCCCATGCTCAAACTCCCCAATGCGGAATGTGATGGCTGCCCAAACTGACAGCCACGTTTTTGGGCTCACAAAAAACTTCGTAACTCCAGGTGCCGCCTTCGCGGCCGGTGCCGCTGGCTTTGGTGCCACCAAAAGGCTGTCGCAAGTCGCGCACGTTTTGGCTGTTCACAAAGCACATGCCCGCCTCTACGGCTGCTGCCACCCGGTGAGCACGGCCGATGTTTTCGGTCCAGACATAGCTGGACAAGCCGTATTCGATGTCGTTGGCTTTTTCGATGGCATCGGCCTCGTCTTTGAATGGGATGAGGCAAGCCACCGGACCAAAGATTTCCTCTTGCGCAATGCGCATGCGGTTGTCGACATCGGCAAAAACGGTGGGCCAGACAAAGTTGCCTTTTTTGAGGTGCGCCGGCAAATCGGCAAGGTAGCCGGGTTGCCCCAAGCCGCCACACAACAAGGTTGCGCCCTCTTTGGGTCCGAGTTCGATGTAGCTGCGCACTTTGGCCAAATGGGCGGGACTGATCATCGGACCGATGGTTGTTTTTTCGTCGAGCGGATCGCCCACCACGATGCGCTTGGCGCGCTCGGCAAACTTGGCGGCAAAGTCGGCGTAAATGCTTTGCTGCACCAAGATACGGCTGCCCGCGGTGCAACGCTCACCGTTGTTGCTAAAGATCATGAACAGGGCGGCATCCATTGCGCGCTCCAAATCGGCGTCTTCAAAAATCACAAACGGGCTTTTGCCACCCAACTCCATGCTGAATTTTTTAAGACCTGCACTTTGCACAATGCGGTTGCCAGTGACGGTAGAGCCCGTGAACGAGATGGCGCGCACATCGCGGTGCGAGACCAAGGGCTCGCCCGCTTCTTTGCCGTAGCCGTGCACGATGTTGAGCACGCCTGCGGGCACGCCCGCCTCCAACGCCAATTCGCCCAAACGAGCGGCAGTCATGGGCGACAACTCGCTCATCTTGAGCACCGCTGTGTTGCCAAAGGCCAGGCACGGCGCGACCTTCCAAGTGGCCGTCATGAAGGGCACATTCCACGGGCTGATCAAGGCGCACACACCCACGGGGTGAAACAAGGTGTAGTTCAGGTGCGTGGGCGTGGGGTAGGTGTGGCCGTCCACGCGGGTGCACATTTCGGCGAAGTAATGGAAGTTGTCGGCCGCCCGCGGCACCAATTGCTTGCCGGTCTGGCTGATGGTTTGCCCACAGTCACGGGTTTCGGTTTGGGCAATTTCAGGCACGTGTTGGGTGATCAAGTCGCCCAACTTGCGCATCATTTTGGCGCGCTCGGTGGCGGGTGTCGCGGCCCATTTGGGAAAGGCCGCGTGGGCTGCAGCCACCGCGGAGTTGACTTCGGCTTCGCCGCCCGAAGCCACTTCGGCCAACACGTCTTGTGTGGCAGGGTTGACGGTTTCAAAGTACTGCTGGCCAGCGACACTGCGCCCGTTGATGAGGTGGTTGATTTTCATGGTCATGTCGGTGCTTTAGAAAAGGCTCATGCGGAGACAAGCGTGTTGGTGAGTGCGCCGAGGCCTTCGATCTCGGTCACCACCACATCGCCGGGGTTCACGTTGACGATGCCGTCGGGCGTGCCGGTCAGAATCACATCGCCGGGGTTGAGCGTCATGAAACTGCTGAAGTATTCGATCAAGGTGGGCACATCGAACACCATGTCGGCGGTGCTGCCGCGTTGCGTCACCTGACCGTTGACGGTGGTTTGCAGATGAAGCGCCATCGGGTTGGGTACATCGGCCGCATCCACCAACCAAGGGCCAATGGGGGTGCAGGTGTCTCTGTTTTTCACGCGCAGGTTGGGGCGGTACCAGTTCTCAAGGTAGTCGCGAATCGCGTAATCGTTGGCCACGCTGTAGCCTGCAATGTGGTCATACGCATCGGCCTTTTTCACGTGGCGCGTGGTGCGCCCTATCACCACAGCCAACTCGCACTCGTAATGCATGTAAGCCGCATTGGCCGGCCGGTGGGTGAGTGCGCGATGGCCTATCAGTGCGGCCTCGCCTTTGAGAAAAGCCAAGGGTTCTTCGGGCGCTTTGAAGGCCAGTTCTTTGGCATGGTCGGCATAGTTGAGCCCCAAGGCGATGACGGTTCGCGCTTGGGGCACGGGCGCCAAAGGCGGCAACCAAACCACGTCGTCAAAGCTGACCCGATGGCCGGCATGTGGGCCTTGCACAATGCGCAACTGGCCATCTGATTCAACCGCGTTTTGGACTGCGCCAGCCCAGGCGATGCGTGCGTGTTTCATGCGGCGCTCCTCACGCGTGTGGTCACCGTGTCAAAACCCGGCGCGGTGATGTCGATTTGGTCACCAGGTTGGGCACGCGGGCGCGTGCCATCGGCCAAGCAGTCAGAGCCCACCATCAGCACATCACCCGGTTGCAAGGTCATGAACTCAGAGACATCGGCCAGCAGTGTGGGCAGTGTGCGCACCAGTTGGGCGAGGTCGACTGATTGAACAAGCTCACCATTGCGGCGCACCTCGATCTTCAGTGCCGCCCAATCGGGCAGCGTGCCTAAAGTGGGTTGTTGCGGCAAGGCCAAAAACCCGTCGCGGCAACGCGCCTTGACGGGCGGTCGGTAATAGCTGGTGTGCGGCACAGCCCAATCGTTCATCAGCACAGCAGCCACCACTTGACCGTTTTGCCCGATGACCAAGCCCAAAGTGGCGCCGATGTCGACCTCCGTCACACCGTCTTGTAACACCAAGTCTTGTCCGGCTGGGCCGAACGTGTTGGCCGTTTTGACATACAGCACAGGGGCTTGGGGTGCGGCTTTGTAGGGGTCTTGCGACATTTTGGGCGCCCACAAATCCCACTCACGGCGGAAGTTGAGCAAAGCGCCATAAACCGTGCCCTGCGGTTGCCAAAGGTGAGTGGGCACATGGGGGGGTTGCATGTTTCAGTCCTCCGTCATCTCGTGGCCCACTTCGGCCGCGTCGTTGTCCGCATCGTCCTCTGGGTTGGCGTCGGGTATCTCCAAGGCAATCACTTGGTCCAACAAGCCGTACAGCGCGCTGAGTTTGGTTTTGCCCAACTGCTGCTCCATCCAAACGTAATGCGCTTCAATGGTTTGCGACAAAGCCTGCACTTTGGCCAACCCTT
>JBEGTA010000060.1:0-8675 GCA_041179665.1 Pseudomonadota bacterium | reverse complement strand
GGCACGTCTTCGGCCACCGCGCGGGCTTGGTCGTTCACGGCTTCTTCGTCCAGGGGGTAAAAGTCGGTGATGCTGCTGGTGTCGCGCACATAAGTGCCGGTGCAAACGGGCAAGCAATGTGCACCCACCGAAGCCATGGCGGTGGCGTCACAAGTCAGGCCGCCTGCGCCACTGGGGTCGTTGGCGTTGAACGACAGCACGCAGGCCAGACCGCTGGACTCTTCGTCTTCGTTGACGATCTCGTCTTCAGGGCTTATTTCGGTGTTGTGATCGGTCATGACAGGCGAATTTCAGGGGGCTTCAGAGGCTCTTCAGCCGGGCACTTGACGGAGCCCGATACAATCAAAACATTCTATTCGACTCTTTGATTGCGACCTTCTGATGGAACACAAAACTTGGATGTGCCTGATTTGCGGCTGGATTTACGACGAAGCCGAGGGCGACCCTGAGCATGGCATTGCACCGGGCACCAAATGGGAAGATGTGCCGATGAACTGGACTTGCCCAGAGTGCGCGGCACGCAAAGAAGATTTCGAGATGGTGGCCATCTGATCCTCCCTCAAGCCGTCTGATCAAGACGGCTTTTTCTTGACCACCGCGTACCTTTCCAGCGTTTTTTCTCGGGCTTCGGCGTGGTCCACGATGGGCGCCGGGTAGGTCTTGCCAATGACCACTTCGGCGGCTTGCAAATCGAGCGGCTTGGCCAGCCAAGGCGCATGCAGGTCTTTGGTGCCCAAGGCGGCCAACTCAGGCACATATCGCCGAATGAACTTGCCTTCGGGGTCAAACTTTTCGCTTTGGCTGATCGGGTTGAAGATGCGGAAATAGGGCTGCGCGTCGCAACCGCTTGAGCTGGCCCACTGCCAGCCGCCGTTGTTGGCCGATAAGTCAAAGTCGTTCAGGTGGGTGGCAAAGTACTTTGCGCCCCAGCGCCAGTCGATGCCCAAATCTTTCACCAGAAAACTGGCGACCACCATGCGCAAACGGTTGTGCATGTAGCCGGTTTGGTTGAGCTGGCGCATGGCCGCATCGACCAAGGGATAGCCGGTTCGCGCTTGGCACCAAGCATCAAACAGTTTGTGCGCATGGGGGCCGTGCTCCCACTGAATGGCGTCGTATTCGGGCTTGAAGCTTTGCCCCTGTCCGACATGGGCAAAGTTGTGCAGCACCTGCACATAAAAGTCCCGCCAAATCAATTCTGACAACCAAACACTGGCCCCCACACTGCCCGCCAACATGCGCGGGTGGGCCTCGCGGGCGAGTTGCCGTATCGACACTGTGCCAAAGCGCAAATGCACACTCAGGTAGCTGGGCCCTTTGACGGCCGGGAAGTTGCGGGTGTCTTCGTAGTGGTCGATGCGGCCCAAAAAATCTTGCAGCAAGGCTTGCGCACCCGATTCACCCGTGGGAATTTTCAAGGCTTGCAAGTTGGTGGGCTCAAACCCCAGCTCTTGCAGGCTGGGCACGGGGTGCGCCAGCTCGTCAGGGCGAGGCGCCAGCCGGTGGGCCAGCGGGGCCACGTCGAAAGCCTGCAGATCTTCAGGCGTGATTTTTTTCAACCAAGCATTTTTGTAGGGTGTGAACACACTGAAGGGCTTGGCCATTTGCGTCAGCACTTCGTTGCGCTCAAACACCACATGGTCTTTGAAGGTGTGCAGCACGATGCCGTGGTTGGCCAAATGGCCGCGCACCTGAATGTCTCGGGCCAGCGCCAGGGGCTCGTCGTCGTGGTTGGCAAAGACCGCTTGCACTTGCAAATGCTGGGCCAGTTTGACGATTTTGTCTTTGGCCACGCCATGGCGAACGATCAAGCCCGCTTCGGTTTGGCCCGCCATCTCGCGCAGTCGGGCATCCACTTCGACCAAGGATTCCCGAATGAACTCGACCCGCCGGTCGGCACGCGGCAAGGCGTCCAAAATTTCGGAGTCAAACACAAAGGCCACATGCACGCGCTGGCAGTGTTTGAGGGCTTGTTGCAGTGCGGCATGGTCGGTCACGCGCAAATCGCGACGCAGCCAAACCAGGCCACAAGAAAAAGGGGTTTCCATCAGGGTTTGCCGGGTTGGGTCGAGGAATGCACCTGAGCCTGAACCCAGAGGGGCCAGGCCGCTAAAATCGGCGCATGACAGATTGTGCCTCTATCGACCTCAAGCATCACTTCCTGATCGCCATGCCCGGGTTGGAGGACGAGACATTTGCCCGCAGTGTCATTTACCTGTGTGAACACAGTAGCCGAGGCGCCATGGGCCTCATCATCAACAAACCGGCCGACATCAGCATGCGCCACCTGTTTGACAAGGTGGATTTGCCCTTGCGCCGAGAAGATTTGTTTCAAACCCCGGTTTCCCAAGGCGGCCCCATGCAAACCGAGCGCGGCTTTGTGTTGCACGACCCGGTGGTGATGGCGCCATCGGAAGGTTCGGAAGGCGCGGACGCCTCGGTTTATGCCTCGACCTTGGTGGTGCCGGGGGGGCTGGAGATGACCACCTCGCGCGATGTGCTGGAAGCCTTGTCCTCGGGGGCGGGTCCGCGCCGTGTGTTGATTACTTTGGGTTATGCCTCTTGGGGTGAGGGCCAGTTGGAGTCTGAGCTGAGTGAAAACACGTGGCTCACGGTGCCCGCTTCGGTGGATGTGATTTTTGACGTGCCCATGGCCGAGCGCTATGACCGTGCGCTGGATTTGCTGGGGCTCAAGAGTTGGATGTTGTCGCCAGAAGCGGGGCATGCATGAGCCACCCACCTGACATGGCGGTTCCTGCAAACCAACAAACTTTTTTGGCCTTCGACTATGGCCTCAAGCGCACCGGGGTGGCGGTGGGTAACCGCATCATGAAATCGGCCACACCGCAGGGCACCATCGCGGCAGAAGGCGACGCCCGCTTTGAGCACATCGCCAAGCGCATCAAAGAGTGGCAGCCCGACGCGCTGGTGATTGGTGTGCCCACCCACCCCGATGGCGGTGAGCATGAAAACACCGTTCGCGCGCGCAAGTTTGGCCGACAGTTGCGGGGCCGTTTTGGTTTGGCGGTGTACGAGGTGGACGAGCGCTACAGCACCACCGAAGCCCATTCACAAGGGGCCAAAGACGCCGATGCGGCCGCAGCGGCCATCATCTTGGAACAGTTTTTAAGGAATATCCCATGAGTGCTTTGGCTCTCGACGCGGAGGCGTTGTATCTGGAGTTGTTGCGCGGTGTGCGCAGCCTGTGCAAGGCCGATACGCGGCTGGTGGGCATCACCTCGGGTGGCGCTTGGTTGGCCGAACGCCTGCAGCGCGATTTGGGCTTGGCCGGCGAAGCGGGCCGCGTGTCATCGGTCATGCACCGAGACGACTTTGCCCAGCGAGGCCTGTCGGCTGGAGGTCAAACGCACTTGCCATTTTCAGCTGACGGTGCTGACATTTTGGTGTTGGACGACGTGCTGTACACCGGTCGCACCATTCGGGCCGTGCTGAACGAGATTTTTGATTACGGTCGCCCCGCTCGGGTGCAGTTGGCCGTGATGGTCGACCGCGGCGGGCGTCAGTTGCCCATTCAGGCCGACTTTGCGGCCGCCCGTGTGGCGCTGCCCGAAACGCAATCGCTGGCGCTGGCCCGCGACGCATCGGGCGCCTTTAGTTTTGAAGTGGAGAACAAGGCCTGAACCGGGAAACAACATGCTCTACAAACGCAACAACCCCCAACTCAATAAAAACGGCGAGCTGATTCACCTGCTCTCTACCGAAGGCCTGTCCAAGGACATCCTGACCCACATTCTGGACACCGCGGCGAGCTTTGTCAGCGTGAGCGATCGGGAAGTCAAGAAAGTCCCGTTGCTGCGGGGCAAAAGCGTGTTCAATTTGTTCTTTGAAAACAGCACCCGCACCCGCACCACTTTTGACATCGCAGCCACCCGCCTGTCGGCCGATGTGTACACGCTCGACATCGCGCGCTCCTCGGCCAGCAAGGGCGAGTCGTTGTTGGACACCATTGCCAACCTGAGCGCCATGGCCGCCGACATCTTTGTGGTGCGCCACAGCGAGTCGGGTGCGCCCTATTTGATTGCCCAACATGTGGCCCCGCATGTGCATGTGGTGAATGCGGGCGACGGCCGGCATGCCCACCCCACACAGGGCTTGCTGGACATGTACACCATCCGGCACTACAAAAAAGATTTCTCCAACCTCACAGTGGCCATCGTGGGCGATGTGTTGCATTCGCGGGTGGCGCGTTCTGACATCCATGCCTTGACCACGCTGGGCTGTGCCGAGGTGCGGGTGGTGGGCCCCAAAACATTGGTGCCTGCCGATATGGCGCAAATGGGGGTGCGGGTTTTCAACAATCTGGAAGAAGGCATCAAGGATTGCGATGTGGTCATCATGTTGCGTCTGCAAAACGAACGCATGAGCGGTGCGCTGCTGCCCTCTAGCCAAGAGTATTTTGAGAGTTTTGGCCTGACCCCTGAAAAACTGCAATTGGCCAAACCCGATGCCATCGTCATGCACCCGGGGCCGATCAACCGCGGCGTGGAAATCGACTCGGCGGTGGTGGACGGCCAGCAAAGCGTGATCTTGCCGCAGGTGACCTTTGGCATCGCCGTGCGCATGGCGGTGATGAGCATCGTGGCCGGCAATGAGGCGTAAGGAACAACCATGAACATCTTGATTCAAAACGGCCGCGTCATCGACCCCGCCAGCGGTTTTGACCAAAAGGCCGACGTGGCCATCGCTGAGGGCCGGGTGCTGGCCGTGGGTGCTGTGCCCGCAGGCTTCAAGCCCCAGCGCGTGATCGAAGCCCAAGGCCACATCGTGGCCCCGGGCTTGGTGGATTTGGCGGCCCGTCTGCGTGAGCCCGGCCAGGAGCATGCGGGCATGCTTGAAAGCGAAATGGCTGCCGCGGTGGCCGGTGGCATCACCAGTTTGGTCTGCTCTCCCGACACCGAGCCGGTGTTGGACGAGCCCGGCTTGGTCGAGATGCTCCGCTTCAGGGCAGAAAAACGCCAGCAATCGCGTGTGTTGCCTTTGGGTGCACTCACGCAAGGGCTGAATGGCGAAATCTTGACTGAGATGGGCCAGCTCACCGCGGCCGGTTGCGTGGGCTTTAGCCAAGCCGAAGTGCCGATTCCCAGCACCCAGGTGTTGCAGCGTGCTTTGCAATATGCCAGCACCTTTGGCTACGCCGTTTGGCTGCGCCCACAAGAATTGCATTTGGGCAAAGGGGTCGCTGCGAGCGGTCCGCTGGCCACACGCATGGGCTTGTCGGGCGTATCGGTGGCGGCCGAAACCATTGCCTTGCACACCATTTTTGAGTTGGTCCGCAGCACCCGCGCCCGGGTGCATTTGTGCCGCATCAGCAGCGCCCAAGGGGTGGAGCTGGTTCGGCTGGCCAAGGCCGAGGGCTTGCCCATCACGGCCGATGTGAGCATCAACTCACTGCATTTGACCGATGCCGACATGGGCTATTTCGACAGCCGTGCCCGGCTCACGCCCGTGTTGCGCCAGCAGCGCGACCGTGAAGCATTGCGCGCAGGCTTGGCCGATGGCACGCTCGACGCGCTGGTCTCTGACCACACGCCGGTGGATGCCGATGCCAAAGCCTTGCCCTTTGCAGAAGCCGAACCCGGTGCCACCGGCATGGAACTGCTCTGGAGTTTGGCCCTCAAATGGGGTCAAGACGCTCAGGTGCCCTTGCCCCAAGTCATCTCGCGCATCACCGCCGACCCGGCTCGGGTGTTGGGCGCATCCCTTGGCAATTTGCATGGCTCGGTGGGGAGCTTGTCGGTTGGGGCAGCGGCCGATCTCTGCGTGTTGTCCGACCAAGGGCATTGGCCCGTGACCGCCGAGGGCTTGCGCAGCCAAGGCAAGAGCACGCCCTTCATGGGCTACGAATTGCCGGGCCGGGTGTTGTTCACCTTGGTCAATGGGCAAGTGGCTTTTGAGGCTTGAGCGCGTGATGGCGACTTTCGGAGTGACATGCGCGCTTTGAAAGCCCTTTGGAAACTGTGCCGCGGGCTTTGGCATGTGTTGCTGGGCATGTGGACGATTTATGTCCGGTTTCCGCAACTCAGCCCTGAGCAACGGGACATGCGGGTGCAAGCCTGGTCGCTGCAATTTTTGGCGTTGTGGGACATCCATCTACAGGTGAAGGGCCAGTCTGTCACCCATGGCCCAGCCTTGCTGGTGTCGAACCATATTTCTTGGTTGGATATTTCGGTCATTCATGCGGCCCGGTATTGCCGATTTGTCTCTAAATCAGACGTCCGTGATTGGCCCTTGGTGGGTATGTTGGCGACAGGGGCGGGCACGCTCTACATCGAGCGCACCAACCGCAAAGATGCACTGCGCATGGTCAAAGACATGGCCGATGCGATGAAAAATGGTGATGTGGTTGCGGTGTTTCCAGAAGGCACGACCAGCGATGGACGGCAATTGTTGCCCTTCCATGCCAACCTGATTCAATCTGCTCTGCAAGCCGAAGCCCCGGTGCAGCCGTTGTCGCTTCGCTTCATCGATGCGCAAACGGGCGAGACCACCTTTGCACCGTGCTACATCGGCGATGACACCTTGCTGGGCTCGATCTGGCGCACATTGACGGCCCCTGCCATCACAGCAGTGGTTCATTTTGGGGAGTTGCAGTGGGCCCAAGGTCGTGATCGACGCACCTGGGCACACGATTTGCAAACCGAGGTGGCCCGCCTGCGTGACGCCTGACGGCGTTATTGCGCCGACCTCGCGCCGTCCTCACGCAGTCCACGCGCCGTCTTTTAGGTCCGTCGGTTCAGCAATTGAGACGCCAGCACCACCATGGCTTGGCGGTGGCGATTGTCGGGCAGCAACATGGCCGCATCAATCGCGCGCTGGGCTTCGGCGGCAGCGGCATCGCGCGTGGCATCTAAGGCGCCGGTTTCGCGCACGATGGCCACAATCTCAGACAACCGAGCCACGCTGCCGGTTTCAATGGCTTCGCGCACGGTT
Source organism: Pseudomonadota bacterium (assembly GCA_041179665.1). Taxonomy (GTDB): domain Bacteria; phylum Pseudomonadota; class Gammaproteobacteria; order Burkholderiales; family Burkholderiaceae_C; genus Limnohabitans_A. The sequence goes on along the minus strand of JBEGTA010000060.1, from coordinate 1,724 downwards.
TGGCTTTGCGCGCTGTTGCCGCGCTGCATGGCCAAAATCAAAGGCAAGGTGGCTTTGCCTTCGCGCAAATCATCGCCCAAGTTTTTGCCCATTTCAGCAGCGTTGCCGTCGTAGTCCAGCACGTCGTCGATCACCTGAAAGGCCGTGCCCAAGGCTTGGCCATAGTCTGCACAGGCCGCCTCAATTGGGGCTGGACTGCCGGCCAAGATGGCGCCTAAGCGGGCGCTGGCTTCAAACAACTTGGCGGTCTTGGACCGGATGACCCGCAAATAACCCTCTTCGTCGAGCGAGGCGTCGTGCATGTTCATCAGCTGCAGCACCTCGCCCTCGGCGATCACGTTGGTGGCATCTGCCAAGATTTGCATGACCCGCATGTCCTCAGCGTCCACCATCATTTGGAAAGCGCGGGAATACAAAAAGTCACCGACCAAAACACTGGCCGGATTGCCAAAGCTCTCGTTGGCAGTGGGGCGGCCGCGTCGCAAAGTCGACTCGTCCACCACATCGTCGTGCAGCAAGGTGGCGGTGTGGATGAACTCGACCACGGCCGCCAAGTTGTGGCGTTGGCTGCCGGTGTAGCCCAGTGCGCCGCAAGTCAGCAGCAGCAGGACAGGGCGTAGGCGCTTTCCACCTGCTGAAATGATGTAACGCGCCACCTCGCCGACCAAGGGCACACCCGAATCCAGCCTCCTGGCGATCAGCCGGTCAACTTCGGCCATGTCGGGCGCGACCAGAGCGAGGACGGCGGCGGTGCTGTTTTCTGAGTCAGACAAGTGGAATATCCGGCAGAGTCACTCGGCAAGGCCGAGCAGGGGAGGGCAGCGGGTGCCCGGGTTCAAATGCACACACATTATAAGGAGTACCCCTTAGATCAAGGCCCCGTTCCGAGGGCTTGGGCTGCGTGGGCGTCTTTGGGGCTTGTTGGGTGGGCCGGTCCGTGCTAGAATCTTGGGTTCCTTGGGGATGGGCCCTCGGAAACTTCCATTCAAAGAGGTCATTTATGTACGCGGTCATAAAAACCGGTGGCAAACAGTATCGTGTTGTCGCTGGCGAAAAAATTAAAGTAGAACAGATTGCTGCGGACGTTGGCCAGGAAATCGTGATTGATCAAGTTTTGGCTGTCGGTACCGGCGCTGAACTCAAGATCGGCACGCCCCTGGTGTCCGGCGCCACAGTCAAAGCCACAGTTTTGGCGCATGGCAAGCACGACAAAGTGCACATCTTCAAGATGCGCCGTCGTAAGCACTATCAGAAACGTCAGGGTCACCGTCAGCAGTTCACCGAACTGCAAATCGGTGCAATCTCTGCCTGAGGAGAATAGGTCATGGCACAGAAAAAAGGCGGCGGCTCTACGCGCAACGGTCGTGATTCCAAGCCAAAAATGCTGGGCGTCAAGGCTTTCGGTGGTGAACTGATCAGCGCCGGCTCCATCATCGTGCGTCAACGCGGTACCAAGTTCCATGCCGGCAACAACGTCGGTATCGGCAAGGACCACACCCTGTTTGCCCTGGTGGACGGCCATGTGTCGTTCGCGGTCAAAGGCGAGCTGAACAAGCACACTGTGAACGTGACCCCGGCCGCTTAAGCCAGGTTCCGTTTTCAGCGAAGCAGCCCCGCCCGTCGGGGCTTTTCGCTTTTTGTACTGGATAGACCATGAAGTTCGTTGACGAAGCCTATATCGACATCGCAGCAGGTGACGGTGGGAACGGCTGTGTCTCGTTCCG